>NZ_VTOZ01000022.1:0-50748 GCF_008271345.1 Pseudoselenomonas caprae | reverse complement strand
TGAATATAGGTGAATATGTGCATATTGGCTGCACTCATCGTGTTGTTATTGGTAATGACGTACTGATGGGAAGCAAGATATATATCACTGATCACAATCATGGCGTATATCGTGGTGATGAATGTGATAGTCCTGATAGTCTGCCAGCTGATAGGCGTTTGACTGAGGGAGAGTGTGTAGAGATTGGCGATAGGTGTTGGATTGGTGAATTTGTAACGATATTGTCAGGCGTTACCATTGGTGAAGGGTGCATTATCGGTAGCCATAGTACGGTAACACATGATATCCCCAAAAACTCTATCGCTGTAGGGAGCCCGGCAAAGGTGATAAAGCAATGGGATAAAACTTCGAAAAAGTGGTTGCGGGTTTGATTTTGAAAGGGGATAGATTCTGTGATAATGGCAAATAATCTGTTGCGGCAGTTTGAACTGCATAGCAAGGAATATGAAGATAAAGCGCTGGAGGTCTTGCGGTCTGGCTGGTATGTGTTGGGGAAGGAAGTTGAGGCTTTTGAGCAGGAATGGGCTGACTATATTGGAGCTAAGTATGCTGTAGGTCTGGCTAGTGGGCTGGATGCATTGTGGATCAGTTTCCGTTTGCTGGATATCAAGGCGGGGGATGAAGTCATTGTATGCTCCAATGCTTATATTGCCTGTGTGATGGGCATTACCATCAATGGGGCTACGCCAGTTTTTGTTGAACCCGATGAGTATGACAATATCGATGCAGATAAGATTGAAGCGGCAATTACAGATAAAACGAAAGCTATTCTGGCTGTACATCTCTATGGTCAAGCCTGTGATATGACGAAAATCATGGCGCTTGCCAACAAATACAATCTAAAGGTAGTAGAAGATTGTGCGCAGAGTCATGGTAATAAATGGCAGGGACAGACTGTGGGTACTTTCGGGGATGTAGGTTGTTTCAGTTTCTATCCAACTAAAGGATGCGGAGCATTTGGAGATGCGGGATGCATTATCACAAATAGTGAGGAACTGGCGAAGAAGTTCAAGGTGTTCCGTAACTATGGCAGTGAAAAGCACTATCACAATAAAGTGGTTGGCAGCAATAGCCGATTGGATGAATTACAGGCAGGGCTTTTGCGGGTAAAACTCAGCCACTTGGATGAATTCAATGCGGAACGTTGCCGTTTGGCGGATAGATATATGGAGGAGATAAAAAATCCTCATGTAAGACTGCCGAAAATTCGTACTGGAGCTGATTCCACTTGGCATCAGTTCGTGATTCACACGGATAAGCGGGACGAACTGCAGGCATTTTTAGCGGAGCGGGAAATCAAGACGCTGATTCACTATCCAATTCCACCACATCTTTCTGAGGCATATGCATATCTGGGGAAGAAAGTTGGCGACTATCCAATTGCAGAGAGGTATGCCAATGAAGTGTTGAGCCTGCCTATGTATAACGGTATGACGTCAAAGGAACAGACGGCAGTGATTGATGCTATAAACGAATTTTCTGTGTGAAGAGGATTCGAGAGAACTGACTTGTCATGGTGGTGAGAAATTATTAAAGGAAAAGTTTTTTCAGAAATCAGGCAGAAGAATTTGCTGCTTATAAGGCACTGTATTGCAGCGGGGAATCTTGCCTTGGCCATGCGTATTGTTTCCCTGCAAGCAAATATGTCCTACCAATATAATCAGTATTATTTGGATGGCGAACTAGAAAAGGTATGGCAATCGTTGTTGTCATACTTGCCTAGGGAGAATAAGCGTCAAGCTACAGACAGTAAACGGGTGCTATGGTATGACGCCTTTGGACTAGGAAATCGGGGGCTGGCATATATTTATCTGCAGGCACTTGACAAGTTAGGCTATGAAATCCTCTACATAACTTATGATGGTGTGCAGTCAACCTTGACACGAATAAATGAAATCGTGGGAATGGGACGACATAAAACCATTTTCTTGCCGCATGGGGATTTTATCAGTCAGTATGAGGCATTGACCAGACATATTATCGCATGGGGCGCGACATATAATTTCCTTTATACAACGCCACATGATGTGACGGGGATAGGTGCTTTTCAGAATCTGCCTGCCGGATTTCGGCGTTATCAAGTGAATCTGACGGATCACGCATATTGGCTTGGCATGGATGCTTTTGATATCTGCATTGAGTTCCGTGACTTTGGGGCGTATATTTCCCATGCCTTGCGGCAAATCCCCAAGAAAAAGCTGCGGAAATTGCCTTATTATCCTACGGTGGATAAAGAAGCCAAATTCCAAGGTTTTCCGTTTGATAGGAAAAATGGAAGCAAGGTGATGTTTTCTGGTGGCAGTATCTACAAGACGGTGGACAAGGAGAGCACATTTTATCAGATTGTAGCAGAACTTTTAACGGCAAATCCAAATCTCCTTTTTTGGTATGCAGGCAATAAAAGAGTTCCGGCCTTTAAGGCCTTGGAACAGAAATTTCCTGGACGGGTGACTTTTACGGCTGAACGCAGTGACTTGTATCAAGTATTGGAGAAGGTTGATGTGTATCTCAATACATATCCCGTGTCTGGGGCTTTGATGCTTCAGTATGCGGCATTGGCGGGAAAGGTTCCCTTTACCTTGATACATGATGATGATGCGTACGGTATTCTGCTTAGCGATGATGGTGTGTATTATTTGTCCCGGGATGAGATGGTAAGGAGTATCAATCGTTATATCAATGATGAGGAATATCGTCGTGACTTAGATATGCCTATGAAAGAGGCGGTAATAACACCTGATAAGTTTCAGGATAATTTACAGAAGCTGCTTACGGAAGATTATACGGATTATGGCATCAAATATCAGGCTGTGGATGTGGCGAGTTTCCAAAAGGTGTACAAGGAAAACTGGCAACGCGGTGATTGTTATCGCATGATAGTGGCCCAGAAAAATATATGGCTATACAGACATTACCTGCCAGAAATCTTTATATGGACTTGGTTGACCTTACAGGATGGTATATCCAAACTTGGAAAAAATTTCATTGGTAAACATAAAATTTAATATAAAATTAGGAGGCATAGATTTCCTTTGGAAAGTGATAAAGACAAAACACCCCCATATACTGGGGGACACTCTTATAATGTGTACCGCTATGATGATACATTTCACCAAAAGTGGAACGAATTTGTAAAGAATGCTCGTAATGGACATTTTATGTTCATACGGGAATATATGGAATATCACAGTGATAGATTTGCTGATTGTTCACTGATTATCCTTAATGAGAAAAATAACATCGTAGCATTGCTGCCAGCATCTACAAAGGATGGAATACTTACAAGTCATGGCGGGCTTACTTTTGGTGGTTTTGTGGTAGATAGCAAGATGACTGTGGAGCTGATGCTGGAGATTTTTGCATTGGTTAGGGGGGTTATCAAAGGATTAGGGATAAAGGAAATTATCTATAAATGTATTCCTTATATCTATAATCAGTATCCCGCGGAAGAAGACCGCTATGCTCTATGGCGCAATGATGCCCAGCTTTTCCGCCGTGATGTGTCCACAGCGGTGGTTCTCTCCACACCCTATAAGTATCAAAAAGGGCGTAAGTGGATGGTGGCTCGAGGACGTAAAAGCAATATTGATGTACATGAAAGCCAAGACTTTGCTGCATTTATGGATTTGGAAAACCGTGTACTGGCTGAATATCATCAAGCGAAGGCCGTTCATACGGCTGAGGAGATGAAGCTGTTAGCTGATAGATTTCCCGATAATATTCACCTGTGGGTGGGGGAAAGAGAGGGAGAACTTTTGGCAGGGGCGCTTGTCTTTGTTAATCGCAATGTGGTTCATACGCAGTATTTGGCTAATTCTCCAGAGGGCAGAGAATTGGGTGCTTTGGACAGGGTAATAGATCATCTACTGAAGGAAGCGTACGCTGGGTATAAGTATTTTGATTTTGGTACATCCAATGAGGAGCAGGGCAGAGTCTTGAATAAGGGCCTTATTGGCCAAAAGGAAGGCTTCGGTGCCCGGGCTGTGGTGCATGATTTCTATAGATGGAATATAACCTGACAATATAAATGAGGAGTAGTTCATATGACATTGAAAGAAAAATGCCCCATCTTGCAATTCAGTAATTTAGGGGATGAACGAGGAAAATTAGTGGTTATCGAAGGGGCACAGGCAATCCCTTTTGATATCAAACGGGTATTTTACATTTATGATTCGGATTCTATGGTAGTGCGGGGACAACATGCCAATCGGGAATCGGAGTTTGTACTCATTAACGTGGCGGGGCATAGCAAGGTGCGCATTACGGATGGAAAGGAGGAGTTTGTGGTTTCCTTGGATAAGCCCATGATGGGCGTATATATTCCCAAGATGATATGGAAAGATATGTATGAGTTTTCTTCGGATTCGGTACTGTTAGTGCTGGCCAGCACGCATTATGATGGTGGCGAATATATTCGGAATTACGATGATTATCTTAAGGAGATGGCGAATTGATTAATAGGTTGGTTGAGGAAAGAAGATGATGTTTTATCGGCTAGGTTGTAGTGAAAGAGGTTGATTAAAAGAATGGATTGTGTCAAAATTTCACAGACAGACAGACAGACAGACAGACAGACAGAATAATTATGACTTACTTCGAATAATAGCAGCTTTAGCAGTAATATGTAATCATACAACTGATTATTATATATGTCATCCACAGGAGAATGATTTATGGTTTTCTTGCGTAGTTTGGTCTTTGGTGTCTGTGGCTGTGCCAATTTTTTTTATGTTAAGTGGAGCTTTTTTGATTAGTAATGATAAAAATGCGGATTGTAGGTATTTTTATAAGCATTCACTAGGTAAACTGGGTATTCCTTTGCTTGTTTTTACCATCTTTTATATTTCTTGGTATGTGGGAATATCGCTAGTGAAAATGGCTTTAGGAAAAGAAGGTATAGTAGGGATAGTCTCTGTTGCAAAATATATAGTAACAGGTTGGCATGGGCATCCTCTATGGTTTATGTACACATTATTGGGGATATACTGTTTTATTCCATTGTTGGTTAGGATACGTAAGTATACAACTGTAAATTGTTTTCGAAAGTACGGTGCGATATTTTCATTATGGTGTGTGATTAGTTTTCTGGATATTAATATAGGGACATCTTGGAATATTGGCTTAGTAGCATGCTATATGGGATATGTGGTAAGTGGATATATATTGTATGATTTACTGCTAAGTAAGAAAAATAATTTTGTAGCTGCGATATGTTTAATCTGTGCTCTTTTGATAGGCGCTGGTAATGGCATGATGCTGTACGAATATGTTTTGGCAACGGGTGAGCTGAGAAATGTATGGGTTTCATCGGCGGGGGCACCGCTGATGGTAATAGAAGCAGTTTTGGTTTTTGTTGGTTTTGCATTTATCCGGATTAAAATAAATCTATTTCGATTATCGGTGTTAACATTCCCAGTTTATCTTATACATAAATTTGTTTTAGAAGTGTTGCAGAAAGCAAAATGTGAAATATGGCAATGGAATAGTTTTTGGGGAATACTGATTAGCGTTTTTTGTACATTTATATTATCTTTATTGTTGGCATGGATGTATTTAAAAATATATAGTGTTCTACGTAAATAGATGGTCGGTTTTTAGGAGGGAGTAAAAGTTTGAAAATAGCAATTGCAGGTACTGGGTATGTAGGACTATCGAATGGTGTTTTGTTGGCACAGCATAACGAAGTGGTAGCTTTGGATATAGTGCCAGAAAAGGTGCAGATGCTTAATCGAGGAAAGTCGCCAATCGTTGATGAGGATATTTCTGATTATTTAAGTAATCGCCAATTGAATTTTAGAGCAACGCTAGACCCGCAAGATGCTTTTGCTAGAGCAGATTTTGTGATTATATCCACACCTACCAATTATGATCCGGAGAAAAATTTCTTTGATACATCATCGGTTGAAACTGTAGTAGAGGAAGTTTTGAATATAAATGATAAGGCAACTATGGTTATTAAATCTACCGTGCCTGTTGGATATACAGAAAAGCTACGTAAACAGTATCATACAGATAATATAATATTTTCACCGGAGTTTTTGCGTGAAGGTAAGGCGCTGCATGATAATTTATATCCTTCACGTATTATAGTAGGTGAACAATCAAAGCGGGCTGAAGCCTTTGCCAAATTATTAGCTGATGGAGCAGTGAAAGAAAATATTCCAATATTGTTTACGGGCTCTACCGAAGCAGAAGCTATTAAACTTTTTGCTAATACATATTTGGCCTTGCGAGTTGCTTATTTTAATGAGTTGGATTCTTATGCAGAGGCGAGAGGGTTGAATACCAAGGAGATTATCCAAGGAGTAAGTCTTGATCCGAGAATTGGAGATTTTTATAATAATCCATCCTTTGGCTATGGCGGTTATTGTCTGCCTAAGGATACGAAGCAGTTATTAGCGAATTATCGTGATGTGCCGCAAAATTTAATTGCAGCAGTAGTGGAAGCTAACCGGACGCGTAAAGACTTTATAGCTGAAGAAATTTTAAAGAGAAATCCTAAAGTAGTGGGGATATACCGGTTGACAATGAAAACTGCCTCGGATAATTTCCGTGCGAGTGCTATTCAAGGTGTTATGAAAAGGATAAAGGCGAAAGGTATACCGTGTATTGTCTATGAACCAACTTTAAATACAGATGACTTTTTTCATTCTGAAGTAGTACAGAATTTGGATGAATTTAAAAAACGCAGTGATGTTATAGTTGCTAATCGTTGGCATGAAACATTGGCAAATGTACGGGACAAAGTATTCACTAGAGATCTTTTTAGTCGTGATTGACAGGGAAAGGCAAAGTATGGAATTTCGAGAGAGTAAGTATTTGATTTTTGATACACCCAAGAAGCTATCAATAAAATTTATTATTAAATGGATATTGGCAAAGGTAGCATCTCCATATTATAAGGTCATGTATTGGTGGACTGCGCCTAAGATACGACAAAAGAAATATACGGTGTCAATCTGTGCTATTTTTCGCGATGAAGGGGCTTATCTAAAAGAATGGCTTGAGTATCACTTGTTAATTGGTGTTGACCATTTCTATTTATATAATAATTTTTCTAAAGATAATTATTTGGAAATTCTTAACCCTTATATTGAGAAGGGCGTTGTTACACTTACCGATTGGCCTATACCACAAGGACAAATGGCAGCTTTTGCTGATTGTGCAGAAAAATATAGTGAGGAAACTAATTGGATTGGCTATATTGATTTAGACGAATATGTAGTACCTAATCATGACAATAATATAAAAGATTTACTAGCAAAGTTTACAAAGCGTCCATTGGTGCTCATTTATTGGCTTTATTTTACGTCTTCAGGGCATTTATATAGAAATAACGAAAATCTATTAACTGAAGATTTTACGGTGTGTTGGAAGAAATATGCTGATATAGGTAAATTGTTTTTTAATACAGCCTATGATTATGCGGATGATTTGCCGAGAAATCAGCATATGCATCATCGTTGGGCTCGTGTTGGTAACCACGTACTACCTCCAGTCAACGTATTTGATAAAGTATGTGCATGGGGAGAAAATCCAGTTCCAACTGATGACATGCCGGCTCAGATAAACCATTATGTGATAAAGTCTTATCAGGAATATGGTGAAAAGAAAAAACGTGGTGGTGGTGTGCATAAAGATATGCATGATGAACAATATTTTTGGGAGCATGAATTGATGAGTGCTAAAGCAGATTATCATATATTTAAATATATAATTTTGTTGAAGAAAAAGCTTAATGGATATAAATGACGTGCTCGTAGGAGGAAACATTGAAAATTGGAATTTTAACATCTTGGTTTGTGCCTAATTATGGGGCTTTTATGCAGGCGTATGCTTTACAGAAGGTGATAAGCGGACTGCGGCCGGATGATGATGTATTACAAATTGCTTACATTAACAAAGTTCATTATGACGTGTATTATAGCCTGTTTTATGCACCGCATAGATTCTGGCTTATAAATCCTCGTTTTTATAAGGATTTATGCAGGAGATTGTTGAATTGGTCTAAACGAGAGCAGTTAAAAGTATTTTTGGATTATTTTGCTAGAATTCCCCATACAAAAACGCTGAATGATAAGTCAATCTGTGAGGAAAAGTTTGATATAGTTGTCTTAGGTAGTGACATTATTTGGGATTACAGCCAACAGTCTTTTGGGAAGGATGAGTTTGTCTTTGGTAATCATATGCAGGTTGGAAAGGTTGTAGCCTATGCGCCCAGCTTTGGTACGGTGAAGGCAGATCGTGTGCCACCAGCCTATGTGGTGGATGGTTTGCAGAAGATGGGGGCTATAGCCGTGCGGGATGAAAATTCGGCAAGATTGGTAAAGCAGTACACGGGGAAAGATGCGTTGGTTGTGCTTGATCCAACGCTGTTGATGGATGCGAATGATGAGAAATTCGTCAAGCCTGATATTGAGGATTATATCGTGGTTTACGGAAGCAGCTTTACCACGGAACTGATTAACGGGGCAAGGGCGTATGCTGACAGTCATAATCTGAAGCTGGTATGTTTGGACAGCTTAGATGATACTTTTGACTGGTGCGATGTGAATATTAGTCAGGAGAGGCTTTCGCCCTTTGCCTGGTGTGGCTATTTCAAGCATGCTAAGGCCATCTTTACCTGCACCTATCACGGGTTGCTCTTTGGTCTTATCTTTCAGAAGCGGTTGATATTTAGCCCTACGCAATTCATTTTGGACAAAGCTTCATCATTGATTGATTATCTGGATTTGCGACAGGTGTTGGTGGAAATGACTGATTTTGCGGATAAGGCAGATTGGGATTGGGATTACAGTCGCATAAATGCCAAGTTTGCCGTAATGCGGGAAAAATCCATGGAGTATCTGAAGGAGTCGTTGAAGGTTAATGGCTGACAATGCAAAACGCGTGGCGAAAAATACGCTGGCACTGTATTTTCGTATGATATTTCTAGTTTTTGTATCTCTGTTTACAGTGCGGGTGGTTTTGCAGGTTTTGGGGGTGGAGGACTACGGCCTTTACAATGTAGTTGGTGGCTTTGTGGGACTCTTTTCCTTCTTCTCGGGAACCATGGTAAATGCTGCCCAGAGATATTTTGCCCTTAGCCTGGCCAGAAATGATTGGAAAACAGTCAACAAGACGTTTTCGCTCATTTTGGTCATTATTGCTGTTTTTGCCCTGCTTGTACTGATTCTCTGTGAAACAGGTGGCCTTTGGTTTTTGACCACGCAGATGACCATCCCAGCTGGTCGCATGATGGCGGCGCTGGTTGTTTACGAATTGTCAATTATAAGTTTTTTGGTGGTAATGCTGGGTTCGCCTTTGCAGGCACTATTGGTGGCAGATGAGAATCTGTCCATTTATGCGTTGGTATCAGTCTTTGAGGGGCTGGCTAAACTGGGCATTGTTTATGTTCTGCTGGCATTTGCAGGAGATAAGTTGATTATCTACTCAATTCTGCTATTTGGAGTAACCTTGGCGGTGCAGGGATTTTTCCTGTGGTATTGTCTGGGCAAATATCCGCAGCTGACGGTGCATATATATAGTAAGCGCAGTGAATACAAAGATGTTTTGGGATACATAAATTGGAATATCATTGGTGCTTTGGCACAAATTCTTAAAGGGCAGGGCGTCAATATCATCATCAATTTGTTTTTTGGCCCAGCGGTAAATGCGGCCCGGGGGATTGCCTATAACATCAATGCGGTGGTCATGTCCTTCTCACAGAACTTCATGAAGGCGGTTGATCCACAGATCATGAAGACTTATGCACTGGGAGAGGCGGAGAAGTTTCGCTTTATGCTGGTTATTTCCTCGAAAATATCTTATTTTCTGCTTTTTGTCATTGCATTGCCTTTGATGCTCAATATTTCCTATGTATTGGAGATGTGGTTGGGAACGCCGCCGGCACATACGGACCTTTTTGCTATATTAGTACTAATCGATGCTTTACTATCGGCACTAACTGATCCTTTGTGTACGGCAGTACATGCTGTGGGAAAAATGAAGTTCTACCAAATCGTGGTAGGCGGAGCCAGCCTGATGAATCTGCCGCTGTCCTATGGTTTGTTGGTTATCTGCCGGGAACCTTGGCTGCCCTTTGCCGTTGGAATTTTTATATCGCTGTTGATGGGATTTTTGCGGATGTATACGTTTCAGCGATTGTATCCTTTTAGCGGACGCAAATATTTTATCAAGGTGTATATTCCTGTGGGCTTAGTTACGTTGCTGGCTTGGGGGACGGGATATAATTTTTTTACTGATGCAGCTGATTTGGGGCAACTAGCAGGGCATAGTATTGGTTGTCTACTCTTGTCATGTATTTTTATTTTGCTGTTGGGCTTGAATAGGGAGGAACGGCAGCTGGTAGGAAAGATTTTTCCTATGGGCAAAGTCTTGGAGAAATTAAGGCGAGTTAAAGGAGAGTGATTGTGATTAAGAACGTCGCGGAAGTGAAACGGGAGACCTGCTTTGGCTGTACGGCCTGTATGGCTATTTGCAAATTGGGGGCCATTCATATGCAGGCTGATGCAGAAGGATTTATGGTGCCTGCCGTGGATGAAGAAAAATGTGTGAACTGTAGCGCTTGTACGAAGGTTTGTCCTGCCTTGCACCCTTGGAAGGGCCGGGAGGGAGAGAATAAGTTCTATGCCTTCCAGCATGAAGATGATACTGTATTGGTTAAAAGTACTTCAGGAGGAGCTTTTTCTGCAATTGCTAGCAGTGTAGATGATCCCTATGTATGCGGCTGTGTAATGGATGAAAAACTCTATGTGCGACATATTGTATCTCAGGCTGAAGAAGATATTGCCGCTATGCGAGGTTCGAAATATGTACAGAGCGATATGGGGAATGTTTTACGGGAGATTGGTGAAAAACTTTCAGCTGGGAAAAATGTAGTCTTTAGCGGCACATCCTGTCAGACGCATGGTTTACTGAATTATTTAGCAGCAGCAAAAATATCAACGGAGAATCTGATTACCATGGACTTGATTTGCCATGGTGTGCCCTCGAATCTTATGCATAAGGAATATGTGAAGAATTATGAGAAAAGCAAGGGCGTTAAAGGCGTAAAACATTATTTTAGAAGCAAGCGGCAGGGATGGGGATTGAGATTCATGCTCAAAAACTATGAACAACTGTTTGTTCATAGTGGACATAAACAAACAGTTGTTCATAGTTGCGTCGTTGCTGACAGGACTAGTTTGGAGTCCCAATTGTGGTTGAACATATTCTTTTCAGATTTGTGTCTGCGGGAGGCCTGCTACAACTGTCCTTATTGTACTGATAGCAAGCCTGCAGATATTACATTAGCTGATTTTTGGGGTATTGAAGAAACCGATGTAGATTTGGATTTTCCCAAGGGATGTTCCTTGCTTATTGGCAGAGGTGAGGGGATTAATATAGTAAAGAAATTGATAAAATTCAGGGCCTTGGATAAAAAGCAGGAATCTGTGGCAAGAAACTATCAAATACATTTAAATAGGCCAATAAAAAGACCTGCAAAACGAGATGATTTTTGGGAAGACTATCATAAGCATGGTTTTGATTTTGTGGCTAGAAAGTACTTGCGCTATGGAAAACGTTATAGCTTATTGATGTTGTTATACAATCTAGCTAATTTACTCAAAAATAAACGTTTGGCGCAAAAGATAGGGGGCTGGTTATTTTATTAACAGTCAGTCGGATTTGCGATTGTTTGATGAGTTAGTGATTTATACATAAATGATGATATTACAGATAAAAGAAGGTTTTGGAGAAGGAGGAATAGTGATTGTTTATTGTAAAAAAAAATTCCGAGATGATGAATAAGACATTTCGGTTGCCTGTTGATCTTATAGAAAGGTTGACGCAGGTGGCACAGTCGCAGGAGGTGTCGGTTAATAACCTAGTCCAGCAGTGCTGTGAGTATGCCCTGGGGGATATGGCAGGGGGAGGGAAGCCGGAGACGAAACAGAGGAAGTGAGTTTATGACGGAGCTTTCGAAGAATCTCCAGAGCATACGAGCGGCTCGTGGCCTGCGGCAACAGGATGTGGCCGATAGGCTGGGCATCAGCAGGGCTACCTATGCGAACTATGAGGCAGGACAGCGCAGCCCGAACAATGCTATGCTAATGAAAATCGCAGCTTTGTTTCGGGTGCGTGTAGATGATCTGTTGGGCTTTCAGGCAGATGAAAGCCATTTACTGCCTGAGGAGATTTCGCTATTGGAGCGTTTCCGGCAGTTACCCGCAGCCAAGCAGGAATTCTTTTCGCGGCTGGTTGATTTTGAGCTACAGGAAAATCTGAAGGCAGACGACAAGAAGGCATCGTTCTCGAAGAAATGAGAACGATGCCTTCTGTGCGGTAGATGAGCAACCAATTAGGCAGGATATGACATTCGCGGAACATGGCATAATTGCCAGAAAGTGCATGATCGCGGTGCTTTGGTTCTAAGGCTTTTCTCGATGCCAGTGTTTCAATGATTTTCTTGAGTTCGTGCATCGGAAGACCACGCTTTTTGGCTAGTTTGAAATCTTTTTTGAACTTTGTAGAGTAACGGACGTTAAGCATTCAGGTCATCCCACATTTCGTCTACTGTAGAAAAGGAACGACTAAGATTCTTTCCTGCCAGAGCGTCGTCTAAAACTTTTCTGGTTTCTGCATTGGGGATGTTGGGGGCGACAATATCAAAAGGAATGCGCCCTTGGTTCACAACCTGACGGCAGAAAAGATGGATTGCTGTGGACATGTTGAGTCCCATGCTTTTGAGTGCAGCTTCGGTTTCTTTTTTCAATGCTGAATCCATGCGCACTTGTATTGTTGCTGTAGCCATACTGATCCCTCCTATACGTATATTTTACAGCTGATATGTAGGTAAAGTCAATGAAATCGCAATGACTTGTAGTGCTTATTTTATATATGTGCAATAAAAAACATCGTTCTCGAAAAGGAGAACGATGTTTCAGTATTCGATTAAGCGAAGTACATGCCTTCACTGATGGTGTTGGCGAGTTCTTCTTCGTTCATGTCGCTGGTGTCTTTCGGCAGGGCTTCGTAGACGTCCATGCGGTTCTTGATGAACTGGGTGTCGATGTTGCCCGTGCGGAAGTAGGTGTCCTTGAGGATTTTCTTGTGCAGCGATACGGTGGTCTTGACGCCGTCGATGCGGAATTCCTTGAGGGCGCGCTCCATGATCTTGATGGCGTCGCCACGCGTGCGGCCATGGGCGATAATCTTGGCAATCATCGAGTCATAGTACGGCTCGATGGCAAGGCCTGCCGTTACGCCGCTGTCGAAGCGGACGCGGGGGCCGCTCGGCTCATGCAGGAACGTGATGTCGCCCGGAGACGGCAGGAAGTTGTTGTCCGGGTCCTCGGCGTTGATGCGGCACTCGATGGCGTGTCCCGTGAAGGAGACGTCTTTCTGCGTGAATTCGAGCGCTTCGCCGGCAGCGATACGGATCTGCGTGCGGACAAGATCGATGCCCGTGACGGCTTCGGTGATGCCGTGCTCGACCTGGATGCGCGGGTTGATTTCCATGAAGTAGAATTCGTTGTTCGAGAGGTCGAGCAGGAATTCTACGGTGCCGATGTTGGAGTAGTGGACGCTCTTGGCGGCCTTTACGGCGAGCTGGCCAACGCGTTCGCGCATATCCTGCGTCAGGGCAATCGATGGCGATTCCTCGAGGAGCTTCTGGTTGCGGCGCTGCAGCGAGCATTCACGCTCGCCGAGATGCAGGACTTCGCCGTAGTTATCGGCAACAATCTGTACTTCGATATGGCGGGAACGCTCGATGTAGTGCTCGAAGTAGTATTTCGTTTTCGTGATGTCGACGAGCAGGTTCAGGATGTTGCGCAGGTCTTCTTCGTTGCGCGCAACGCACATGCCTTTGCCGCCGCCGCCAGCAACCGGCTTGAGGATGACCGGATAGCCGACTTCCTCGGCTGCCTTCATGGCTTCTTCGTTGCTGGTCAGCGGATCGCTGCCTTTGGCCATCGGGATGCCCGATGGAGCAATCGAGGCGCGGGCGATATCTTTATCGCCGACGAGGCGGATGGTCTCCGGCATCGGTCCGATCCAGGTGATGCCAGCTTTCGTGACCTGCTCGGCAAAGTCAGCATCCTCGGAGAGGAAGCCGTACCCCGGGTGGATGGCATCGGCGCCAGATTCGCGGGCAGCAGCGAGCAGGGCTGCTTTGTTGAGATAGCTTTCCATGGCATCAGCCGGGCCGACGCAGATGGCGTGGTCAGCCAGACGGACATGCAGAGCCTTGGCGTCGGCTTCGGAGTATACGGCTACCGTTTCGATATCGAGCTCCTGGCAGGCGCGGATAATGCGAACGGCGATCTCGCCGCGATTCGCGATAAGAATGCGTTTAAACATAGGATTACCTCCTAAACTTAACAAAGTAAATATAAATAAGTTTAAATAAGTCTATTAGTGTCAAGCAACTGGTATTAGTACCTGTTCCTAACAAGACTTCATGAAGGAATTCTAGCACAGTTGTCTGATAAATGCAATGATAATTTTCGGTTATTGTAATAATTCTTTAGAAGAATTATTTATACTGTATACAGATTTGGCGTTTCATTTGATCGGTCAAATGGAGTATAATAAGAAGCATCGATTATAGGTGACGACAATATAGAAGAAAGGAAGTGAGCCGATGAACGAGACGGTGGAGGAAAAGCTCAAGCTGCTGCCTGATAAGCCTGGCGTCTACATCATGAAGAATGAACAGGGCAAAATCATTTATGTGGGCAAGGCCGTGGTGCTCAAGAACCGTGTGCGGCAGTATTTCCAGTCGAACAAGAACCATACGCCGAAGGTGCGGGCGATGGTTTCGCATATCGCGGACTTTGAGATCATCATGACGCATTCTGAGGTCGAGGCCTTGATTCTTGAGTGCAATCTTATCAAGAAGCATCGGCCTCGCTATAATATCAGTCTCAAGGATGATAAGAGCTATCCTTACGTCAAGGTGACGGTGCAGGAGGATTTTCCGCGCGTGTTCATCACGCGGCGGGTCTTGAAGGATGGGGCGCGTTATTTTGGCCCGTATACGAATGCGACGGCAGTTCATGAAAGCCTAAAGCTGCTGCGGCGTCTGTTCCCGCTGCGGACCTGCAGGCATCTGCAGGAGCGGCCGTGCCTTGAGTACCATATCAAGCGCTGCCTGGCACCTTGTGCCGGCAAGGTGGAGAAAGATGATTACGATGCGATGATCCGTGCGGTGTTGTTGTTTTTGGAAGGGCGCACCGATGATGTGGAGCGGGAGCTGCAATTCCGCATGGAGGCGGCGGCCGATGCCTATCATTTCGAGCTGGCGGCGCGATTGCGCGATCAGCTGCTGGCTGTACGCAAGGTAGCGGAGAAGCAGAATATCGTCACAGGTTCGGGCGATCAGGATGCCGTGGGCATGGCGCGTTCGGAAATCGGCGTCGTTGTGCAGATTTTCTTCATCCGTGCAGGCAAGATGATTGGCCGTGAGCATTTCCTGTTGCAGAGCACGGAAGAGGAAAGCGACGAGGCAATCCTGGCGGCTTTTTTGCAGCAGTATTATCATCGGGCCGCGTTTATTCCACGCGAGGTGTTGCTGCCGTTGGAGCTGCCAGCAGCTGAGCGCGAGCTGCTCGAAGCCTGGCTCAGTGAGAAAAAGCGCAAAGCCAAGGTGCAGATTTTGTGTCCGCAGCGCGGGACTAAGCATGATATCGTGGCAATGGCTGCGGGCAATGCGCAGAAATATCTGGCGGATGAGGCTGCACGCATCAAGCAGGCCAACGACCAGACACGCGGGGCAGTCGAGGAGCTCGGGCGTTATCTGGGGCTTAGGAATCCGCCTGACCGCATGGAGTGTTTCGATATTTCACATATCCAGGGCAGTGAGACGGTGGCGTCGATGGTCGTCTTTGAAGGCGGCCTGCCGAAGAAGTCGGACTATCGGCGGTTCAAGATCCAGAGCACGGAAGGCAAGCCGGATGATTTCCTGTCGATGCGCGAGGTGACAACGCGCCGCTATGTCGGTCTGCCGGAAAATGAGCTGCCTGATCTCATCGTCATTGATGGTGGTAAGGGTCAGCTCTCATCGGCACTGGAAATCATCCGCCAGCATGCCGGACATAAAAAGGTGCCGGTGGTTGGCCTGGCCAAGCAGTTTGAGCTCGTATTCCGTGAGGGCGAGTCAGAGCCGGTGGTACTGCCGCGCCATAGCCAGGCATTATACCTTATCCAGCGCATTCGCGATGAGGCCCATCGGTTTGCGATTACGTATCATCGCAAACTGCGCGGCAAGCGCAATCTTGTCTCGGTGCTTGACCATATCGTCGGTATCGGGCCGAAACGCCGGCAGGCGCTATGGTCGCATTTCGGCACGCTCAGCCGCATCAAGGCGGCTGGGGTTGAGGAACTCATGGCGGCGCCAGGCATGAACCGGCCAGCGGCGGAGGCCGTCTTTAATTTCTTTTTGGCACAACAGGAATTTCGAGGGAAGGATAAAGATATAAATGAAAACAGTTGATTTGCATGTCCATTCGCTGGTATCTGATGGCAGCTACCGTCCGGCTGAGCTGGTAAGGCTTGCCAAGGAGCGTGGCCTTTCGGCTTTGGCGCTGACCGACCACGATGTTATTGCGGGCAATGCGGAGGCCGCTGCAGCGGCAAAGGAAGCTGGTATCGAATTCATCCCGGGCATGGAGCTTGCGGCGACTTTTGGCGAGCGCAAGGTGCATATCGTCTGCCTTGGCTTCGATCCAGAGCATCCATCGTTTCAGAAGGTCTATAAGAAGATCCGCGCGGTCAAGGAAGGAAAAATTGAGGAAATCATCGCCTACGTCAGGGACAAGGGCGTAGATATTTCTGTAGAGAAGGTGCGTCCCTTTGCCTATGATGGCCCGTTTGACCGCTATGCCATCATGCGCTATCTGGTGTCGCTGCACATGTATGACCGTGCCCAACCGCTCTGGGATAATTATCTCGATCCGGCAGCCGCTGAACTCGGGCTCAATAAGACGATCACGGTCGAGGAAGCGCTGCCGCTTATCCATGAGGCGGGTGGCGTGACATCACTGGCGCATTTCCATAAGAATATCGGCCTCAAGGGGTTGACGCGTGAGCAGCAGGAAGAGGCTATCTGTTATCTGCATAGTCTTGGCCTTGATGGGATGGAGCGTTATTATCCAAACTATACCGAGGAAGATAAGGCGTTTGCTGCAGCCATGATTGCAAAATACAGTCTGCTGCCAACGGGCGGCACGGATTTCCACGGCACGAACCGTCCGGGAATCGAGCTAGGTACAGGTATTGACAACAATATGGCCGTGCCGTATGAGTTCTTTGCCCAGGTCAAGGCGCATTGCGGGAAATGATAGGATAAGACACGGGATTAGAGGATAGCAATGGTTAGGATAAAAGATGTAGCGAAAGAAGCAGGGGTAGCAGCAAGTACTGTATCATTGGTCATGAACAAGAAAGGCTATGTTTCGGAAGCAACACGGCAAAAAGTCGAGGCTGCCATGAAGAAGCTCAAATATGTGCCGAGTGAGGTAGCGCGCAATCTGTCTCTTAGCCGGACAAATACGATCGGTGTCATCATGCCATCGGTATCGCATCCATTTTTTGGTGAGGTCATCGAAGCACTGGAGGCTGCGCTTTATGACCAGAATTGCAAGATGATGCTATGTTGTACGCAGCATAAAGAAAATGGGGAGCGGACCTTTGTGGATATGCTCAAGCGGCGGACTATGGATGGCATCATCATGGGGGCCCATTCACTGGATGTTTCGCTGTATGCAGATGTCCAGCAGCCGATTGTGGCCTTTGACCGTTATCTGAATGATCGGATTCCGATTGTGCATTGCAATCATAAAAAAGGAGGACAATTGGCGGCGGAGCGCTTTTTGGCGCATGGGTGCAGGCATATTGTCGAAGTCATAGGTTATCAAGGGGTACAGACGCCAGCCAATGAATATCATTTCAATGCGGCAGATATCTTACACGCGCATGGGGTAAGAGTGGACGTGGTTGAGATGCCGTGGAATGCGTTTGATTATCCGAGCTTTGCAGCGGCAGCACAGCAGTTATTCCAGCAGTATCCGGATGTAGATGGCGTACTGGGAGCAGATTTGGCTATTGCGGCGTGTTTGCATGTCGCTGCCGCGCTGGGGCGGCGTGTCCCTGATGATTTGCGCTTGCTTGCCTATGATGGCACAGCGGTGACGCGGATGGGGTTAGAGCCGATCACTGCTGTGCGGCAGCCGATTCGTGAATTGGCGGAGCTATCGGTACGTAAAGTGCTGCAGATGGTCAATGGTACGTATGAAGACGGGCCTTGGGTTATCGATCCGTTTATCCTGGATGGCAATACTTGTTGATTCCTATTTTTTATTATATGCTATATATTTGCCGCAAATACTATTGACAAATCGTATTTGCGGCGTTATTATTAATACATCGAACCGATTCGATATTGGTTCGATGTATTTTTGAATAAATCTCGAACCGGTTTGAGAGAAAGAAGAAGCTATGGGGGATAATCGATGAAAGAAAAAATACGGGTGAATAATCAAAGATATAGACTAGGGTATCATTTGATGACCAGCGGCGGATGGATGAATGATCCCAATGGTTTTTCCTGGTTCAAAGGCTATTATCATATGTTTTATCAGTATTATCCATATGCGGCTGAATGGGGGCCGATGCATTGGGGGCATGCGCGGAGCAAGGATTTGGTACATTGGGAGACGCTGCCTGTTGCGTTGACACCAGATGAAGCGGAGGATGGCTGCTTTTCTGGCAGTGCGGTTGTCTATGAGGACAAACTTTGGCTGATCTATACAGGCCATCATTTGACCGACCCTGCAGACAGCGAGGCGTTTTATCAGGATCAGAACCTTGCGTGGTCAGAGGATGGCGTTCATTTCGTGAAATATGAAGGAAATCCGGTCTTGCAGGTACCGGCGGATAATACAAAACATTTTCGCGATCCTAAGGTTTGGCAGGAGGCGGGGACTTTCTATATGGTGCTGGGGAGCCAAGGGCAGGACGGCTTAGGACGGGCGCTGCTCTATCAGTCGAAGGATCTCAAGCAGTGGGAGAAGGTCAGTGTCTTAGCAAAAGCTGCAAATGTAAAAAGTGAAGGTTATATGTGGGAGTGTCCGGATTTCTTCCCTCTGATGGGGCAGGACGTTTTACTGATGTCGCCGCAAGGGTTAGAAGCGCAGGGCGATCGGTTCCGCAATCTCAATCAGACGGGCTATATGCTGGGACAGGTTACAGATGACAAGGAATTCATTCGCGGCCAGTTCGAGGAAATCGACCATGGGCATGATTTTTATGCTACGCAGACCATGCTGGCACCAGATGGAAGAAGAATCATGGTAGCGTGGATGAATGCTTGGGATTCGCCCATGTATGAAAAGACAGATGGCTGGGCGGGGGCTTTGACGATTCCTCGGGAATTATCCATAAAGGATAATCATATATATCAGCGGCCGATTCAAGAAATGCAGCTGCTGCGCGAGAAAAAATTATGGGATGGCAATCTGGCTGCTGGAAAACAGCTGGCGATACCACGTACGGCTGAAGTGGAGCTGGTTTTTGGGGATATCCCCGATGGCAAGCAAAAGCTTTTGGAATTGAGTGATGGACAGCAGACGCTTAGTTTGGAGATAGATAGGAGGGACAGGCGTCTGATGCTTAGGCGTACGACGGAGGATGGTGAGCGGTCGCTCACCATGCGTTCGGCGGCGCAGCTGGATTTGACGGTGTATATTGATAATAGTTCTGCAGAATTGTTTGTGAACGAGGGGGAATTTACGTTTACCGAACGGATTTATTGGCAGAACGATTTGACGATGCAGCTTCCCTGGGGGGCTGAAGTTGCTAAGGTTTACGCCTTGGAGGCACAGGCCAATCAATATTGACCGCTAGATAATCGGGGCAGAAATGGTATGGATAAAGGGGGATTTACCATGAAATTTCTACAGGCATTTCAAAATCCATTTTATCGTGTTGGTTCTACACAGTTGTTGTTATTCTTTATGGGCTGGGGAATCTGGTGGTCATTTTTCCAGATATGGCTCACGACAAAACAAGGTTTTTCGGGGACTCAAGTAGGTACGATTTTTTCGTTTGGCTCGGCGGTCGCGCTGGTCTTGATGTTTGTTTATGGTTCGATTCAGGATAAACTTGGCATGAGGAAAAATCTGTTGCTGGCTTTGATCGGGTTACAGATATTCATAGCACCGTTCTTTACCTGGGTGTATGTACCGATGCTGGAAAACAATTTTTTCCTTGGTGCGATGGTTGGTGCGATTTACTTGGCAATTTCGTATTTGGCAGCTTGCCCTGTGTTTGAGGCTGTAACTGAGCGCATGAGCCGGCGGTATCATTTCGAGTATGGACAGGCAAGGGCTTGGGGCTCCTTTGGCTATGCTGTGGCAGCGCTGGCCGCCGGATTCCTCTTCACCATCAATCCGTATCTGATCTTTTGGACGGGGTCGGCGATTTCTGCCATATTGTTCGTGAGCTTGCTGGTATGGAGACCTGAGCGTGACACGAAAAATCTGGCGCATTATGAGGATAAAGAAGAGAGCAGAAAAGATAATAAAACACCATCGATGCGAGAGATCCTGGGTGTATTCAAAATCTTTGACGTTTGGAAGATTATACTCTTTGTGGTTATGAGCTGGACGTTTTATACGGTGTTCGATCAACAGATGTTTCCGGAGTTTTTCACCCGTTTCTTTGCAACGCCGGAACAGGGGCAGCAGGCTTATGGTGTGCTGAACTCCGTTGAAGTATTTTTGGAATTCCTGATGATGGGGTTGGTGCCTGTATTCATGAGAAAGATTGGTGTCCGCAAGGCCATTCTCCTCAGCTGTGCAATCATGATCTTGCGTATCGGCGGCTGCGGCTTGGTTACGAATCCGTTCGGTGTAGCAGTGATTAAGCTGTTGCATGCTCCGGAGACAGCACTGTTTATTTTGGCCATCTTCCGTTATTTTACGCTCCATTTCGATACGCGTATCTCGGCGACGCTCTATATGGTGGGCTTCCAGATTGCTGCGCAGGTTGGCCAGATTATTTTCTCGGCTCCTTTAGGAGCACTGCATGATTCAATTGGTTATCAGCCGACATTTCTGGTGATCTCTGGAATCGTGTGTGTGGCAAGCGTGTATGCCTTTGTTGTTCTGCGGAAGGATGATCAATGCGTAGAAGGCCAGCCGCTGGAGGCGGTGCTCGAGTGACGTGGCCTCGCTGCAGCCGGGAAAAATAATTGCAGGGAGGCAGGAATTCATCTTTGGTGAGGCGAAGTGTACTCCTAGGATAACAGGTGTGTAGATATTTTAGGAGGTTCGGTTATGAAGACTTGGGTTTGCTCGGTTTGTGGCTGGATTTATGATGAAGAAAAGGGAGATCCGGATTACGATCTGGCTCCAGGCGTTCCTTTTGAAGAGCTGCCGGATGATTTCGTCTGCCCGCTCTGTGGTGTCGGCAAGGACATGTTCGAGGAACAGTCGTGACGAGTGGATAGGGATGGATCCTGTCCACTCTGTATGGTCAAAGAGGCCCTTTATGAAAGGGGCCTCTTTTATTTTCTGACGAATTGTTAGCAGGTCTTATGATAATAATCATAATTTATGATAAAATAAGAAATTTCAAGGAAAGTCATTGCTTTTTTGGTCGCACTTTGTTATAATTTACACGTAATGAATCATAAGTGTGATTCATAATAATAGGCATTCCGAAAGCGGTTTCCATTATGGTAGTGGAGGTGCCGTTTTCAAATTATAAGGAGGCAATCTATTATGAAAGTAACAGTTGTTGGTGCAGGTAACGTTGGTGCTACCGTTGCAAATGTCCTGGCAGTCAAGAATTTCTGCAGCGAGGTCATGCTCGTGGATATCAAGAAGGGCTTTTCCGAAGGTAAAGCCATGGATATCATGCAGACGGCACATATGCTGAACTTCGACACGCGGGTCATCGGTGTAACGGCCGAGATCGGGGATGAGAATGGCTATGCGCCGACGGCTGGTTCTGATGTCGTTGTCATCACGTCCGGCATGCCGCGTAAACCGGGCATGACGCGTGAGGAGCTCATCGGCGTCAATGCTAAGATTGTCAAGAGTGTTGTCGATCAGGCACTCAAATATTCGCCGGATGCTATCTTCATCATCATTTCCAACCCGATGGATGCTATGACGTTCCTGACGCTCAAAGACTCCAAACTGCCGCGTAACCGCGTTATCGGCCAGGGCGGCATGCTCGATAGCAGCCGTTTCCGTTATTTCCTGTCCAAGGCTCTGCAGGAAGCTGGCTATCCGGCTACGCCGACCGATATCGATGGCACGGTCATCGGCGGTCACAGCGACAAGACGATGGTTCCGCTCACGAGCCTTGCTACGTACCGCGGCATCCCTGTAACGCAGCTCCTCTCCAAAGAGCAGCTGGATGAGGCTGTTGCCCAGACGAAAGTCGGCGGCGCTACGCTGACGGGCCTGCTGGGCACCTCCGCTTGGTATGCTCCGGGCGCTGCAGCAGCTGCTATGGTCGAGGCTATTGCCCTTGACTCCAAGAAGCTCATGCCGTGCTGCGTATACCTCGATGGCGAGTATGGCGAGAAAGACCTCTGCATCGGTGTACCGGTTCTGCTCGGCAAGAACGGTATGGAGAAGATCGTCGAGTACAAACTCGAGGGCGATGAGAAAGCTAAGTTCGATGAGAGCGTAGCTGCTGCTCGCAACACGAACGCAAAACTCGGTGATGCACTGAAATAATCCAGTGATGAAACTGGATCAATAGAGATAGGGGCATGTGCGGTTGGCACATGCCCCTATTTTCATAAAATCTTGTAAAATATCGGCAAAATGCTTAATGTTTGCTGGAAATTTGACGATATAAACTATGTAAGGTATGATAATAACCGCTGCCATCACCAGGGAGGTGGTTGATATGGTAGACCGCATTGAAAGAGTATCCCGTCTCAAGGGAATCGATTCAGGCATTGGTAAGTTCTTTGAGCGCAAGGAAGGCTATGAGGACGATCCAAAGAAAAAGAAACAGTTTGCTGACGTGCTCGACCGCGAGCTGGCCAAGGATACACGGCCAGAGAACGAGGCAGGGCCCGGCGCGCCGAATGCTTACCGTTTGGAGATTTCGGCCCGGCCTACCCAGTCGTTGTTCTATCGCGGAGGCGTAGACCTCAGCAAGGTAGAAGGGAAGATCCATGACGCTGGATGACGAGAAGTATATGAGGCTGGCACTGGCGGAAGCGCAGAAGGCCTATGACAAAGAAGAGGTGCCCATTGGCGCTGTCCTTGTGGATGAGGATGGCGCTGTTGTGGCGCGTGGGCATAATATGCGGGAGAACTGGCATGATGCGACGGCCCATGCCGAGCTCATTGCCATCCAGCAGGCGTGCAAGGATCTGGGGCGCTGGCGTCTGTCAGGGCTCACGCTCTATGTGACGATCGAGCCGTGCCCGATGTGTGCTGGAGCTATCGTCATGAGCCGTGTTGACCGTGTGGTATATGGCAGTACGGATGCCAAGGCCGGTGCCTGCGAGTCGGTATTCAATATCCCGGGGAATCCGACACTCAATCATCGCCCGGAGATTACAGCGGGGATATTGCAGCAGGAATGTGCGGACATTATGAAGCGGTTCTTCAAGATGCGCCGGGAACAGCGCAAAGCCGCAAAAAAAAAGCCTTCCCCTATGGGGAAGGTGGCAGACGAAGTCTGACGGATGAGGTAAAGGGTTATCAGATATCCCAGTGCAATTTTTCTGGATTAGGCGTGGCTTTGTCGACCTCGCTGAGGATCCACGAGGCATTGTCGTGGGTGGCAGCAAAGGCCTTTTCGAGACCTGCTTCGTATCCGGCAGGGATTTCCATGCTATGGATGGCCATGTGCATGTAGTCCTTGGCGACAAGCGTCACACCGCGTTCGGCTGAGAGCTGGGCCTTGAAGCGGTAGCCATAGTAGAGATAGCTGTTGTGCTCGACCGGGATGTCCTTGTAGGCGGCGATGCGCTCATCGGCCTCGCTTTCGGCTTCGTTGGTCATGCCCAGTTTGTGCATGAGATTCCAGCGGTCAGCCCAGAGTTCGCCGCGCAGGATGTATTTGTAGAGGAAATCCGTGCCCTCAGCAAGTTCGATGGCCTGATTGATATGCGTCAGGGACTCGTCGTTCTGGCCAAGCTCCTTTTCAAGCGAACTGAGACGCTGCAGCGCATATACCTTCTCCTCGACCTCTTCGGATTTTTCCTCGTCGGGCTCAGCCTCGACGACACTGTGGAAGAGTTCGAGGGCTTCGTTGGTCTTGTCGATGCCCTGCATGGCGAGGAAATGCGCAAGACGCGCGCGGGCCTGCCAACTGTCCATACCGCCCATGAACAGCGATTCGGGCGGCTTGGCCGGGGAATCCATTACGACGTGCACCAATTTATGAAATTCATCTTGAGTCATGAAAAAAACCTCCTGAACGTGATATAATGATAACATTATATCATGAATCCTGTGATTTGGCAGGGCAGGAGGTCTTTTTGTGCGATTGAAGGCGTTTATTCTCAAGCTGTGGGCCCGGATGCAGCAGGCCGTTGAGTCGAGGTCAGGCTTGATCCTCAGCCTGTTTGGGCTGAATTTCTTTACGATTGCCTGGCAGAATATCCACATGTACAAGGGCAGCCAGCTCGATGTGCTCGGGGTGGATGCCTTGTTCCTGCTGGCGGCAGCGACGCTGGTGGTCAGCGTGCTGGGCTGCGTACCTCTGCGGAAGGTGCGCACGATGCTGGCAGCGCTCTTGCTGGGAATATCCGCTGTGCTGGCGGCGCTGGAGTGTTTTTCCATCTACCACTATGAGGCGCTGGTCGGTGCGGGCATCATCACGGCTGTCTTGCAGACGAACAGGCAGGAGGCTGGCGAGTTTTTGCGCATGTATGTGGGCTGGCCGGGCTTGGCGATTGGCCTGCTGTTCTTGGGGGCATGGGGCGCCTTGCACCGTCATCCGCTCAAGCTGCAGTTCCGGCCCTGGACACGGCACTGGCGCAGCCGGGCCCTGCCGCTGTTCTTGTTGGCTGGTGGTGCTGCGGGCGGCTGCCTGTGGCAGTTCTATCATTCGTTTGTCATCAACGATTCGCTGGATATTCCGGCTGTGCGAGTGGCCCGGGCCATGGATACGTCGGTGCGCAACATCCGGGCTTTCGAGGAGCTGCGCCAGCAGGCGGCTGCGGATGTGACGCTTACGGCTAACGGCAGCGATGTGCCCTATGTCGTGTTCATCCTCGGCGAGTCGACCAACCGGGAGCGCATGCACCTGTATGGCTATCCGTTGGAGAACACGCCGAATCTCGATGAGCTGGCAGCGAAGGGGGAGATCGCCGTGTTCCGTGACACCATCGCGCCGCAGGGCGCGACGGTGGCGGTGCTGCGCGAGCTGATGACCTTCAATGATGCGGAGTCGGACAAAGAGTGGTACGAATACAACAATCTCATCGATGTCATGAAGGCTGCGGGCTATCGCACGTACTGGCTGTCCAATCAGGAAAGCTCGGGCATCTGGGGCAATGTCGGGCAGCTGTTCGCGGAACGCAGCGATGTGCGCCGCTATACGCAGCTGCGCGAGTCCCATGAGGAAGGGGGCAGGCTCGATGAGGAGCTGTTCCCGCTGGTCGACGAGGCTTTGCAGCAGCCTGCTGCGAAAAACTTCTATGTATTGCACCTGATGGGGGCGCACAGCCTGTACTACTTGCGCTTCCCGTATATCTTCACGAAGTTTTCCCTGGACGATATCCCTACGCCGCAGAATGACCTGTCAGAGGAAAAGCGTACGGAAATCGCCCAGTATGAGAATGCACTGTTCTACAATGACTTTGTCGTAAGCTCGCTGATGGGGAAATTCCAGGATAAGGAAGCCCTGGTCATCTACTTGCCGGATCATGGGGAGACCATCTACGACAACGGCAGCAATTTTGCTGGTCATGTCGAGGAGAACCCCAATCGTCAGCAACTCGAAGTACCGTTGGTGTTCTGGGCCTCGCCTGCATACCGCCAGAAGCACCCGGAGAAGTGGCAGGCCATTTGTGCGGCTGTGAACCGGCCCTATATGACTGATGATATGATCCATACCCTGCTGGATATCCTGGATATCCGGACGTCGGAGTTCAATCCAGCGAAAAGCGTCATCAATCCGGCCTTTGCTGCTGACCGCAAGCGTATGGTGCGCGGGCGTGACTACGATGCAGATATGAAAACGAAATGATTCAGAGTCTCACGACTTGCTGGACGCGGGCTGCGGCCAGCGGATCGTGGGTAATGATGAGCAGCGTCCGCTGCTTTTCATCGAGTTCGTCAAGAACAGCGGTGAGAAGGGCGGACGCTGTTTTTTCGTCGAGCCCTGCGGTCGGTTCGTCAAGGAGCAGGATGGGGGCAGGGCGGGCGATGGCCAGCGCTGTCAGCAGCCGGTTGCGCTCACCACCCGAGAGATTTCCTGCGCTGCTGGTGAGCGGGCTGTCGAGTCCTGCTGGCAGCTTTTCGATGACGGCGGCTAGCTGGGCAACCTGCAGGCTGTGCCAGATCGCTTCGTCGCTGATGCCGGGGATGAGCCGCAGGAAGAGGGAGCGGATGCTGCCGGCAGGAAGATCGCAGCCTTGCAGGGGGGCGGAGAAATATTCTCGCTGCTGGGCAGGGGACAGGCTGGTGCTATCCTGCCCCTGCAGGCGGATGGTACCGGCAGGAACTGGCCAGCAGGCCGTGAGCAGGCAGCCAAGCGTGGTCTTGCCACTGCCGCTGTCCCCGAGGATGGCAGTATGTGCTCCGGCTGTCACCGTAAAGGAAATGTCGTGCAGGATCGGCATTTGCTCGTGGTAGCCAAAGGTCAGATGGCTGACGGCAAGCAATGGCGCCGTGGCAAGCGGGGAAGAGGCCGCAGATGCGGGGGCAGGGCAGGTGGCGGCAATGGGGACGGAAAAGAGCGGCGCTGCTGCCTGCTGGCTCTCCTGGAAGGCGCGGGCGGCTGCTGCCAGCGGCTGGAACTCGCTCTGCAGGGCCAATAGGAGAAAGAGCCAGACCGTAAGCTCGATGAAGGTCAGTATCCCGGAAAGGGCGGCAGAGGTCAGGCTGGCGAGGAGCAGGATGAGGACGAGTGCATCAAGGACTTGCAGCAGGAGGTCGCTGTATAGTGTCTGGTGCTGGCCTTGCTGCTGCTCCTGACGCAGCTGGCGAGCAAGTGCTGCCAGGCGGGATTGTACGGCTGGCAGACTGCCAGCCGCCAGCAGTTCCGCCTGGCCTGAGGCGGCATCCAGGAGCGCACTGCGATAGGCGGCCTTGGCTTGGCCGCCAGCTGTGCCATGGGGTGTTTCCAGCAGACAGGGCAGGAGCAGATGGGAAAGCCAGAGCAGCGGTAGCAGCAGGCTGACTGTGCCGATGGTGCCGAAGAGCACAAAGGAGGCCAGCAGGCTGAGCAGCAGGCTGGCAATGGGCGGCAGCAGCGCACGCAGGTAGAACTCACGCAGAGTCTGGCAGCTGCTGGTCAGCTGATGCAGCCATAGTCCCTGGGATGCCATTCCCGTGCGCAGGGGCAGGGTGGCGGCTGCTTGGTCGTAGAGCTTCAATTGCAGCTGGGTATGGCTGTGGAAGGCTAGCTGATGGGAGAACCAGCGGTCTGCGTAGCGGAAGACCGCGCGGCCGATGCCGCAGGTGCGGACGATGGTGATGCCGAGAGCCAGCGCAGCCAGTGGCGGCTGCAGTGCGGCCGAGGTTATGAGCCAGGCGGCTGCTCCCATAAGGCCGAGCGCACAGATGGCCGCGGTCAGGGAGGCGGCTGCGGCAGCCGCCAGCTGGCCGGGGGCTGCCAGCCGCAGCAGAGGGCAGAATAGCTGGTAAACGGATTTCATGGGCGATCGGCTCCTTCCGTAGGATAGGGGGCAAGGTGGATGATCTTATCGGCTATGGCCTGGATGGCGGGATGATGGGAGATGATGACGAGGGTGCGCCGGTGGGCAAAGGCGGTCAAGGCGCGGATGATTTGCTGCTCCAAGGCTTCGTCCATGCCGGCGGTGGGCTCGTCGAGCAGGGTGACCGGGCGGTTCTGCAAGAGGGCACGGGCAAGGCCTAGGCGTTTGCGTTCGCCCTGGGAAAGGGGCAGGCCGTTGCCGCCGAGTTTAGTATCGAGCCCTGCAGGCAACCTGTGCAGAAGGCCGTCAAGGGAGGCGAGACGCAAGGCCTGGCGGATGCGTTCAGCTGGTACATCTTGGAAAAGGCTGACGTTTTCTTGCAGGCTCGCAGCGTAGAGATGCGGCTGCTGCGGGACATAGGCGATGAGTTTTTGCCGGCTGGCAGCTGCCATGGTCGCCAGGGGCTGGTCGTTCAGCAAGACCAGCCCTTGGTCGGGCGGCAGCAGGCCAGCCAGGAGCTTCAGCAGGGTGGATTTGCCGCAGCCGCTGGGGCCTGTGATGACGGAAATCTTATGGGCGGGGAATGTTTCCTGCTGCAGGCCGAGGAGGATGTCCTTGGTGCCCGGATAACGGTAGCGGATGTCGTGCAGATGGATGGCTGGCGGCAGCTGCAATTGTTCATGATGGCCATCAGCCGCAGCTGGCTGGGGGGCGAGGACAAAGGCCTGCAGTTTTTGCCAGGCGGTCAGGGATTCGATGGCGGCATGGAAGATGATGCCGCCTTGCCGCAGGGGCTGGTAGAATTCTGGGGCCAGAAGCAGGAGCAGGAGCGCCGTGCGGAAGGCGAGGGCATTGTCCAGCAGCCGCAAGCCGGTGCTTACGGCGACGATGGCAATCGACAGGGTCGTGATGAGCTCCAGGGCAAAGGAACTGGCGAAAGCCAGCTTGAGTACCTGCAGGGAGGTCTGCGCAAAGCCCTGGCTGAGCGCTCGGAGATCCTGACGCTGTGCTTGTTCTTGGGCGAAAAGCTTCCAGGTCATCATGCTGCGAAGCATGTCGTCGAAGCCGGCATTGAGCTGCTGGAGACGATGCCATTCCCGGCTGCTGGCGGCTTTGGTGGCCTGGCCTATCAGATAGAGCAGAAAGGGGGCAATCGGCAGGGTAAGGGCGAAGAGCAAGGCGGTCAGCGGATCGGCTGCAAGGGCAGCGGCGAGGATGACCGGTGTGCGGAACAAGAGTGCACTGGTCACTGGCAGTGCCTTGCTGAGCAGGTGGTCGAGCCTATCGACGGTTTCGGTAGCCTGCAGTGACAAGGCTGCCGGTGATGTGGACGTAGGGGGAACGTGCTGGTGCAGACGCAGGCGGCACGTCTCGCGCCAGCTGGCGGACAGGCGGATGATGATGCGGCGCTGCTGGAAGCTTGCCAGCAGCTGCAGGCAGAGCATAAGAAACAGCGCCAGCAATACTGGCGCTGCAGCAGGAAAGTCCGTGAATGCATGCTGATAGACCTTGGCAACCAGCCCGGAGAATTGCCAGGCGGTTGCCAGCAGCAGCAGGCTGTGCAGGAGTTCCAGGCCGGCAAGAGCGAGCAAGGAAGTCTTATAGGTGGTGATGATTTCTTTGCAAAGTTGTTTGGTCATGATTCCTCACTGTTCTTGACCGGTCAGTTACTCAATGGGTGTCATTGCAATCGTTGGGGGAAATGCGCTGGCGGAAGATCCAGTAGGTCCAGCCTTGATAGATCAGGACGACAGGAACCAGGCAGGCCGCTGCGATTGTCATGATGGAGAGTGTGTAGTGGGTAGAGGCGGCATTGACGATGGTCAGCGACCAGGCAGGATCGAGACTGGATACCATGAGCCGCGGGAACAGTCCGGCAAAGAAGCCGACGGTAGTGGCGGTGATGGCCAGCGAGCTCAGCACGAAGGCCAGGCGGGAATGCCCCTGGAACAGGCGCAGGTACCCCACGATGAATGCGGCACCAGCGGCCAGGAGACACAGTCCGCCTAGAGCGCTCTGGAAGAGATCGGTGTTGAGGAAGGTCAGCAGCAGGCAGAAGACAAAGGCGATGATAGCCAGAGCTCCAGCCTTGGCTGCGAGTGTCCTGGCCCGTAGGGTGAGTCCGTGGCTGGCCAGCCGTTGGGTCAGGAAGGCGGCCCCGTGGAAGGTGAAGACAAAGAAGAATGTCAGTCCGCCGATGATGGTGTAGGGGGTCAGCAGGTCAAAGAAGCCTCCCAGATAGATCATTTTCTCGTTGATGGGCAGCCCCTGGATGAGGTTCGTGACGGCGACACCCCATAAGAAGGCGGGGACAGCACTGCCGAAGCAGATTGCCCCCTCCCAGAAATGGCGCCAGCACGGCGACTCATGACGGCCGCGCAGCTCGAAGGCCACGCCGCGCAGGATGAGGGCGACGAGCATCAGGAACAGGGCGAGATAGAAAGTCGAGAACATCGTGGCGTAGACGTGGGGAAAAGCAGCGAACAGCGCACCGCCAGCGGTGATCATCCAGACTTCGTTGCCATCCCAGACCGGGGCGATCGTGCGCAGCACCTGTGAGCGTTCGTTGTCGTGCGGACTTATGAAGGGCAGCAGGATGCCGACGCCGTAGTCGAAGCCCTCGAGCAAGAAAAAGCCTGTGAACAGGACGACGATGAGCACAAACCAGATCAGATGGAGTTCCATCATGAATCCCTCCCTTCAGCAGGAATCGACGCCGTGCGGATATGACGCAGGGCGATGTAGAGAGCGGCGATGGCCAGCAGCAGGTAGAGGGCCGTAAAGCCGATCATGGTCAGCCAGACTGAACCGGCAGTGAGATTGGGCGAAACCGCATCGGCTGTCTTCTGCAGGCCAACGACAATCCAGGGCTGACGGCCGGCTTCTGCGATGAACCAGCCAGCCGAATTGGCAAGGAAGGGCAGTGGCAGCAGGAAGGGCAGGGACTTGAGCAGAAGCGGGAAGGCCATGACGCGATCCATCTTCGCCAGCAGTGCGATGGCGAAGGCCAGCATCAGCATGAAGCCGCCAGCTGCCACCATGATGCGGAAGCTCCAGAACAAGGCCGGCACGTCTGGGCGATAATCACCGGGGCCGTACTTTGCCTGGTATTCTTTCTGCAGGGCGTTGATTCCCTTGACCGCACCTTCGGGCTTATTGTAGAGCATGAAGGAAAAGACGCCGGGCACAGCCAGCTCGCAGTCGTTGCGGTTTTTCTCCATGTTGATGTCGGCCATGATGGCAAAAGGTGCCGGATCTTCGGTTTCCCAGAGGGCCTCCATCGAGGAAAGCTTCATGGGATTGGCCTCAGCAAGATACTGCGTGTGCATATGGCCGCTGCCCATGACTCCGAGGAGCCCGATGGCCATGTAGATGGCGCCAGCCTTGAGCGTCTGCGTGAATGCGTGACGGGAGGCTTCGTCATGGAGCACTTTCCAGGCGGAGATGGCCAACACGATAAAGCCGCCAGTCGAGATGCCTGCAAACAGTGCATGGGAATACTCGCCTAGGACATAGTGGTTCGTGAGCAATGCGGAGAAGTCGGTCATGACAGCGCGGCCATTTTCGATGGCATAGCCGACTGGATGCTGCATGAAGCTGTTGGCGACGAGGATCCAGAATGCCGAGATATTGCTGCCGATGGCGACGAGCCAGATGCAGGCACAGTGGAGTTTCTCAGACAGCTTATCCCAGCCGAAGACCCAGATGCCGAGGAAGGTCGACTCAAGGAAGAACGCCGTGAGTGCCTCAAGGGCCAACGGCGCGCCGAAGATGTCGCCCATGAAGCGCGAGTACTCGGACCAGTTCATGCCGAAGTGGAATTCCTGCACGATGCCAGTGACGACGCCCATGGAAAAATTGATCAGGAAGATCGTGCCGAAGAAGCGTACCAGCTTACGGCAGGTTTCCTTCCAGGCCGGGCGCTTGGTGCGCACATAGCACGTCTCGAGCAGGGCGACGAAGATCGACAAGCCCAATGTGATCGGGACGAACAGGAAGTGATACGTTGTCGTGATGGCGAACTGCCATCGGGATAAGAGCAAGGCTTCCATATGATTCCCTCCTTTGCTATATAGATGCAGACATAAATTCACCTTTATTATAAATCAGAAAATTAAGAATTACAATAAAATAAAAACACCGCTTCCGTTTGCGAAAGCGGTGCTGGCGACAATCAAGCGCGCAGTGAATTGAGCAGGATGAGGATAGCGGCAAGGAGCTGTCCGGCAGCTGCGCAGAAGGGAGGCAGGAAGGGCCCGCCAAAGACGTGCAGCAGACCCAGGGCTGGCGGCAGCAGCAGGAGCCAGGCAATGGCGGCAAGGATGCGATTGGCCTTGACGATGCTCATGGTACTGCGGCTGATGGTAAGCAATGACGAAAAATCCCAGAGCTTGCCGCTTTTGAGGACGATGGAAAAAGCGGGCGGTGTCTGCGGGGCGTCCGCCGAGACGGAAGTTTCGGGCAGCGCGCCAACGTGGATGCTGAGATCGGCAGCAGCCATGGCGGGCATATCCGTAGCCGGATTGCCTGCCATGGCCAGCGTTGCACCATGGGCACGCAGCAGCTGGATCTCGCGGACCTTGTCCTGGGGGGAGAGGTTCGCATGGGCTTCATCGATAGCAGCCTGCTTGCGGACCGCGTTGGCTGTGCGGCGGCTGTCACTGGTCAGCATGACAAGTTTCAGTCGCTGGCGGTGGAATTTGTGGAAGGCCGTGATGTTGTCCTGCGGGATCTCGTCGGCCATGGCGATGATGCCACGGCAGTATTTATCGTTGGCGACGAATACAGTTGTCTGTCCGCGCTGGGATAGCTGGTCGGCCTTGGTCAGCAGGTTGGCACTGATCTCGATGCCTTCTTCCTGCAGCCATTCGCCTCTGCCGACCCGCAGCGGTGAGCGGTTGATCAGGGCCTCTACGCCGTAGCCGGGGAATTCGTTGGCGGCCGACAAACGCTGGAGATGCAGCCGGCGTTCGATAGCGGTCTGGTAGATGGCCTGGTAAAGTGGCTGGCTGGAATCGCGTACAGCCGAAGCGGCGAGCGCGAGCAAGGCGCCTTGGCTGATGCCCTCCGGAACGAGCGCGGCGACATAGGGTCGGCCTTCTGTGACGATGCCGCCCTTGGCGACGGCAAGCGTATCGATTTTTGCCGTCTCGGCAATCACTGCCGGACTGGCAAGATCGATTTCCTCCTTTGCGGCCCGTTTCGCACCGCGGGCAAGGGCGACGGGGCGCGAGAGCCAGAGCGGTATGGGCAGGCCAGCCAGCAGGATGGCAGCAAAGATATTGATGGTTTCGGGGAGCGGCAGTCCGGTGGAATACCAATAGCCGCTCATTCCGGCAGCGAGCAATACGGCCAGGACGGTGAAATAACGGATGTTTGCTTGTTTTTTCATGCGTATGACCTCATTTTTTCAGTTTTCTGATTCTTATTATCCTGCAAAAAGCAGAAATGTGCAATAGATTAGGGGGAAACACTTGAACCCGTGGGGAATTATTGCTATCCTTATAAAGAAAAGTTTGCGAAAGGACGTGGTTTCGTGATTAAAGTGGAGGGCAATGCCAAGATAAATCTCACCTTGGACATTCTGGGCAAGCGTCCCGACGGCTATCATGAAGTGGCGATGGTCATGCAGTCGATCGGCCTCAGTGATACAGTGGAAATGGAGAAGACGGATGGGCCCATCGAGCTGACGATCAATGTGCCATGGCTCAAGGCCGATGAGAAGAATCTGGCCTGGCGGGCAGCGGCATTGATCAAGGAAGAATACAAGCTGGCGGGTGGCGTGCGTATGAAGCTCACCAAGCGCATCCCGGTGGCTGCGGGCCTGGCAGGTGGCAGTACCGATGCTGCTGCTGTGCTGCGCGGCATGAATGAGCTGTATGCACTGGAGCTCTCCGAGGAGAGACTCTGCGAGCTTGGCGCACGGCTGGGCTCGGATATCCCCTTCTGCCTGCTGGGCGGCACGATGCTGTCGACGGGACGCGGTGAAGTGCTCAAGCGGCTGCCGGATCTGCCAGCAACGTGGGTCGTGCTGGCGAAGCCGCGCATCTCAGTCTCGACGGCCTGGGCTTATCAGAATTATGATGAGCAGGGGGCGAAGGATCATCCGGACAATGAGAGGATCCAGCAGGAAATTGCCCGCGGCGACCGAAAAGCTGTGGCCGGATTATTGTGCAATGTGCTCGAAAGTGTTACTATTAAAAAGTATGATGTGATTTCCCAGTACAAGCAGATGATGATGCAGCAGGGCGCCATGGCCAGCATGATGTCTGGCAGCGGGCCGACCGTTTTCGGCTTGGCAGAGAGCAAGGAGACGGCTGACAGGATTGCTACGCATATGCGCGAGCATACCGATGCCTATGTCTATGTCATCCGCACGACGGGGAAGGTACAGTAAACGTAGAATATCACTAAGCTACCAGAATTGAGGGAATCGTAAATGGACAACAGATTAGCTCCCATTAAGCTTGACAGCTATCAGCCGTTGCGCGAGGTCGTGTGTGAGTCTCTGCGCGAGGCTATCCGCAATGGCGTCTTGAAGCCAGGTGAACGCATCATGGAAATCCAGCTGGCCGAGGAACTCGGCGTCAGCCGTACACCGGTACGTGAGGCAATCCGCAAGCTGGAGCTCGAAGGCTATGTTGTCATGATGCCGCGGCGTGGTACTTACGTGGCGAGCATGTCGATACGTGACATCAATGAAATCTTTGAAATCCGCACGGCGCTGGAATCGTTGTCGAATGGGCTGGCAGCCGATCACATCACGGATGAGGAGCTTGAGCACCTGCAGCGCCTGCTCGTCATCATCGGCGGTTATATCAAAGAGGGCAACATGGAAAAGATCGTCGAGACGGACATCGAGTTCCATGATACGATGTACCATGCTGCCCGCAATACGCGGCTGGTCGGCATCATCTCGAATCTGCGTGACCAGCTGACGCGTTTCCGCACGCTGTCCATGTCGTATCCGGGCCGCCTCGAGGCTACGCTGGAGGAACACCGCTTGATCGTAGAAGCCATTGCCCAGGGGGATCGCAAGGCAGCCAGCAAGGCCGCTGAGCGTCACATGGAGAATTCGGAGAAGACGCTGCTCAAGGCGATGGAGATCATGGACAAGAAGAGCGAGACCAAGACGAAAGCGAGAAAGAAAAAAGCCGAGGACAAATAAACCTTGGAATGATAAAGGAGTAATTTCAACATGTCTGATTTAGTTACAGTTATCCTGGCTGCCGGCAAGGGCACCCGCATGAAATCCAAACTGCCGAAGGTCCTGCATAAAGCAGCTGGCAAATCCATGGTACAGCATGTCATCGATGCCGCTAAGGCTGCTGGTGCCAAGCGCAATATCGTGGTGACGGGCTTCGGCGGCGATGTCGTCCGCGAGGCCATCGGGGCTCAGGCTGAGTTCGTCGAGCAGAAAGAGCAGCTCGGCACGGGCCATGCGGTCATGCAGACGGCAGACCTCTTGCAGGACGAGACGGGCACGGTCATGGTGCTCTGCGGGGATACGCCGCTCCTGACGGGGGACCTGCTGAAAAAACTCTTTGATTCCCATGTCGAAGCACAGGCGAAGGCCACGGTGCTCACGGCTATCATGCCGGATGCTACGGGCTATGGCCGCATCATCCGCATGGCGGATGGCTCTGTGCAGAAGATTGTCGAGCATAAGGATGCTACGGAGGAAGAGCGTCAGGTAAAAGAAGTTAACTCCGGCATCTATTGCTTCGATGCCAAGGCTCTGTTTGAGTCTCTGAAGAAAGTCACCAATGACAACGCGCAAGGTGAGTATTACCTGCCGGATGTCCTCGAAATCCTGCAGAAGCAGGGGGAGAAGATCTGGGCTGTGGCTGCCGATGATTACGAGTCGACGCTGGGCATCAACTCCCGCCAGCAGCTGGCCGGTGCGGAAAAGATCCTGCGCCGCCGCAAGAATGAGGAGCTCATGGCTGAAGGCGTAACGCTGATGGACCCGGATACGACTTATGTCGATGCCGATGTCAAAGTCGGCCGCGATACGGTCATCTATCCGATGACCTGGCTTGAGGGCGATACGGTCATCGGTGAGGAATGCGAGATCGGTCCGAGCATCCGTTTCCAGAACGTCAAAGCAGGCAATCGCGTGACGGGACAGTTCACTTATGCCCATGACTGCGAGCTGGAGGATGGCGTCATCCTCGGCCAGTTCACCCATATCCGTCCGGATACGCATCTGGCTGAAGGCGTCAAGATCGGCAATTTCGTCGAGGTCAAGAACTCCACGGTCGGCAAAGGTTCCAAGCTGCCGCACCTTTCCTACATCGGCGATACCGATATGGGCTCGGGCTGCAACATGGGCTGCGGCACGATCACGGTCAACTATGATGGCAAGACCAAGTTCCGCACGAAGATCGGCAACGATGCGTTCATCGGCTGCAACTCGAATCTCGTCGCACCGGTCGAGGTTGAAGATGGTGCCTATGTAGGGGCAGGTTCCACCATCACCAAGAAGGTGCCGAGCAACACGCTGGCCATTGCCCGCGCACGCCAGACGAATATCGAAGGCTGGAAAGACAAGCGCAACAGCTAAGCAAAGTTTTAATAAATTTTTAAAAACAAATAGAAAGCTTTATGTTATTTTGGTACAAACAGTGCTATACTGTTGTATAAAGGGTGACTTTGCTCACTCAGGAGAAGAAAACTTTTAGTACAAAACGATTTGGAGGATTTTTACAAAATGGCTTTAGACACTGGAAATTTATGCATCCTTACCGGTAACGCGAATCCGGAACTGGCAAAAGAAATCGCTGACCATATCGGCGTCAATCTCTGCGATGCATATGTCGGTCATTTCAACAATGGTGAGACGCAGGTCATGATCAGCGAGAGCATCCGTGGCAAGGATATCTTCATCATCCAGCCGACGTCCTATCCGGTCAATGACAACCTGATGGAGCTGCTTATCATGGCAGATGCCTGCAAGCGCGCTTCGGCACACAGCGTTACGGCTGTAGTCCCGTACTATGCTTATGCCCGTCAGGATCGCAAGACCCGTGGCCGTGAGCCGATTTCCGCAAAGCTCGTCGCTAACCTCATGGTTACGGCTGGTGTTACCCGCGTGGTTACCGTTGACCTCCATGCCGGCCAGATCCAGGGCTTCTTCGATATCCCGGTCGATCATCTGGCAGCAGCTCCGGTCATTGCCAACTACTTCCGCGAGCAGAAGCTCGAGGATGTCGTCGTCGTATCGCCGGACCTCGGCGGTGTTACGCGTGCACGCGTACTGGCTGACCATCTCCATGCGCCGATTGCTATCATCGAGAAGCGCCGTCCGAAACCGGGCTGCGCTGAGGTCATGAACCTCATCGGCGATGTTGAGGGCAAGACGGCTATCATCATCGATGATATCGTTGATACGGCTGGTTCCCTCTGCGAAGGTGCCAAAGCCCTCCAGAAGCGCGGTGCAAAACGCATCTTTGCTTCCTGCTCCCATGCAATCCTCAGCGATCCGGCTGTTTCGCGCATCAACGAGTCGCCTATCGAGAAGCTCGTCATCACGAACACGATCCCGCTGCCGCCGGAGAAGAAATCCGACAAAATCGTTACGCTGTCCTTGGCCGATGCTCTTGGTGACGTAATCATGCGCATCCAGAGCCACCGTTCGGTCAGCCAGCTCTTCCGCTAATCGTATAAAGTGGTTTTCCAAGCAGTCTGCTCGCAGGAGCAGGCTGCTTTTGTGCATGAGTTACAGAATCCGGCGCTGCGTTCCAGTATAATAGGAACAGAGAGTTTCTGAAGGGGAGGAATATGTTTGGAAATGAATTCGAGTGTTACAGACTTGTTCATCCAGCACTTTGATTTCTGGCCGCATCTGTCGGAAGCGGAGAAGGATCTGATCAGTGCACATACCAATATTGTCCGCTATGCGAAAGGGACGCAGGTCCATCAAGGGCCTTTGGATTGTATCGGTGTCCTGCTCATCAAGAGCGGGCAGCTGCGTGTCTACACGATGTCTGAGGATGGCCGTGAGGTCACGCTCTACCGCCTGTTCCCTGATGATGTCGGCATCCTGTCGGCGGCCTGTGCCCTGGATGCCGTGACCTTTGATGTCTATATCGATGCCGAGGAGGATACGGAGGTGCTGCTTACCGATGCCGTGGCCTTCCGCAAGCTGGCAGACACCAATGTGTATGTGCGCTGCTTTGGTTACGAGAAGGCATCGAACCGCTTGTCAGAGATGCTCTGGAAGATGCAGCAGGTCCTGTTCCTGTCCGCCGACCGGCGGCTAGCCATTTTCCTGCTCGAAGAGAGTGAGAAGCTGGGCGGCGATGAGATCCATATGACCCATGAACAGATTGCCCGCTTCATGGGGACGGCCCGCGAGGTGGTGAGCCGGCTGGTCAAGTATTTCAGCCAGGAGGGCTGGGTGAAGACGGCCCGTGGCTGCATCCGTCTGACGAACCGTGAGGCTCTGCGCGATTTGGCTGGCTGAGCAAATAGCAGGAAATACGCTGAGAGATGGCGAAAAAGTCATTATCTCAGCGTTTTTTAGTGTATGTATTGTATAATGAGGGCGTTTTGTTGATGGCAGGCAGAGAGCCTGAGCCAGAAAGGGGAAAGAATATGGGACTGATCAAAGCAGCTGCTGGCGCTGTAGGTGGCGTATTAGCAGATCAATGGAAAGAATTCTTCTACTGTGACAGCCTGACGGCAGATGTCCTGGCAGCAAAGGGACAGAAGCGCACGAGTGCCAGGAGCTCGAATACGAGCGGTGAGGATAACATCATTTCCAATGGCTCGACCATCGCTGTCAATGACGGGCAGTGCATGCTCATCGTCGAGCAGGGCAAGGTTGTCGATATCTGTGCCGAGCCGGGCGAGTATGTCTATGACAAGTCAACGGAGCCTTCGATATTCGGCGGCAACCTGCGCGAGGATATCCAGGCAGTCTTTGAGCGCATTGGCCATCGTTTCACCTATGGCGGCGACACGGGGAAAGACCAGCGCGTCTACTATATCAATACGAAGGAAATCATGGGCAACAAATACGGTACGCCGAGTCCCATCCCCTTCCGTGTCGTCGACCAGAACATCGGACTGGATGTGGATATTTCCATCCGCTGCTTTGGCGAATACAGCTATCGGTTGACTAATCCGATCCTGTTCTATACGAATGTCTGCGGCAATGTGGAGGAAAGCTATGATCGCAGTGCGATCGACAGCCAGCTCAAGACGGAGCTCATGACGGCATTGCAGCCGGCCTTTGCCAAGATTTCAGCAATGGGGATTCGTTACAGCGCTTTGCCGGGACATACGCAGGAGATCGCTGATGCCCTCAATGAGGTGTTGAGCCAGAAATGGGGACAACTGCGCGGCATCGATGTCGTGTCGTTCGGTGTCAGCAACGTCAGCGCCAGTGAGGAGGATCAGCAGCTCATCAAGGAAATCCAGCGCAATGCGGCCTTCCGCAACCCGACGATGGCGGCTGCTCACCTTGTGGGCGCTCAGGCCGAGGCGATGCAGGTTGCGGCGGCCAATGAAGGCGGCATGGGAGCGGCCTTGGGCTTTATGGGCATGAACATGGCGGGGCAGGCTGGCGGCATGAACGCTGGCAATCTCTACGCGATGGGACAGCAGCAGGGGGCGCAGGCATCTGCTGCGGCAGCCGGCAGCTGGACCTGTGAATGCGGGACAGTCAATGAGGGCAAGTTCTGCTCGGACTGTGGCAAGGCGAAACCAGCAGCGGCAGCTTGGACGTGCAGCTGCGGGCATGCTGGCAATACGGGCAAATTCTGCTCCGAGTGTGGTAAGCCAAGGCCGGCAGGTCCCTGGACCTGTGGATGCGGCGCGGTAAATGAAGGCAGATTCTGTTCGGAGTGCGGCAAGCCGCGTCCATAAAAGGAGGGAGATTGATGGCAGAGACCTCTGTGAATTACAAATGCCCGAATTGCAGTGCGCCGCTTTCGTTCCAGCCCGGTAATGAGAAGGTCAGCTGTGAGTATTGCGGCAACGAATTCGAGGTAAAGACCATCGAGGAAATGTTCCAAAAGGAACAGGAGCGAGCTGCCCGAGCTGCTGAGGCGCAGGAAGCCAAATGGGCGACGGAGCAGGCGGGAGGCCAGTGGGCAGAGGAAGAGGCTGCGGTCCTGCGCGTCTGTACTTGTCCTTCCTGTGGTGCCGAGCTTGTCTGCGATGGCAATACGATGGCAACGGAGTGTGTATACTGTGGCAATCCGACCATGATACCGAAGAACTTCGATGGCATGCTGAAACCTGACTATGTCATCCCGTTCAAGAAGACCAAGCAGGATGCGGTGGAGGCCCTCAAGGAGTTCTACAAGGGTAAGTGGCTGCTGCCAGCAGAGTTCAAGGCGCAGAATCGTCTGGAGGCCATCCAGCCGATGTATGTGCCGTTCTGGCTGTTTGATTCCTCGGTGTCAGCGCATGCGGGATTCCGCGCTACGCGAGTGCGCGTCTATGAGACTTCAGATGAGCGCATCACCGAGACTTCGTATTATGATTGCGAGCGCAGCGGCTCGATGGATTTTGCGCGCATTCCTGTGGATGGCAGTGAGAAGATGGATGATGCCTATATGGAAAGCATCGAGCCCTTTGACTATGCCGAGATGGTGCCATTCAGTACGGCGTTCCTGACAGGGTTCCTGGCCGATAAATACGATGTCGATGCCGAGGCATCGGTGCCGCGGGCTGACAAGCGTGTCGAATACAGTGCCGTAGGCGTGCTCCAGGAAAGCGTCATCGGCTATGATTCGGTATCATGCCAGTCCTCGGCCGTGATCAAGAACAGCGGCCAGGTAGCCTATGCGATGGTGCCTGTATGGATACTGACGACGCGGTATAAAGGGGAACCTTATACTTTCATGATGAATGGGCAGACCGGCAAGGTCGTCGGCAGCTTGCCAAGCGATAAGCGCAAAGAGGTGCTCTATCCAGCGGCTGTGTTCCTGCTGCTGCTGCCGCTCATGTATTACCTGGCGAAATTTTTTGTTGCTTGAGGAGGGGACGCGATGAAGAAGAGAATCGTTGCTTTGTTGTCAGTCCTCATCCTAGCTGTGATGATGACGACGGCATTTGCTGCTGGCAGCCTGACTGTCCCGCAGCATGAGAATGGCCCGGTGCCAAGTGTGGTGGATGAAGCCGGCCTATTGACGGACGCACAGCGGCAGGAATTGATGAGCCAGATCGATCAGGTGGAACGCGATCATGGCGTCCGGATTGCTGTGGTCACGCTTAAATCCCTGCACGGCAAGCAGCCGGGGGCGACAGCTGACAGTATCCTTGACCGGGATTATGCGGATGGGACTCACGGCAGCATGGTCTTGCTGCTGGCCATGGATTCCCGTGACTGGTATGTGTCGACGGACAATACGATGCGCAAGCGCATCACCGATGAAGGCGGGTTCAAGCATCTTTCCGAGGCGTTCCTGCCGCCGCTTAAGGAAAAGAAGTATGCGAAAGCCTTCCAGATGTATGCGGCGACGGCCGATGAAATGCTGGGCTATTATGAAGAGCAGGGGGAGCCGTATGATCCGGCCAGCGATTTCAACCTGTTGGCGCTTATCATAGCGGTGGTACTGGCGGGGCTCGTTGCAATCGGCGTCTGGCAGATCCTGGTCAGGCAGCTCAACAATGTCATGCATGCAGTAGCTGCTGACACGTATCTGCAGCAAGACAGCGTTGCGCTGACGGAGCAGAGTGATACATATCTTTATACCAGCGTCACGCGCACGCGGAAAGCGAAAAGCAGTAGCCGCAGCTCTGGCGGCAGCCATGGTGGTGGCGGTGGCAAGTTCTAGGACATGATAAAAGCCTTCCCGGTTTTGGGAAGGCTTTTTCCTATGCACTTACTGGATAAGTGATTCGATATTTTCTTTAGGGATGAGGCCGACGGACTCGTTGACTTTCTGGCCGTCCCTGAAGACAATCAGCGTGGGGATGCTCATGACGCCGAACTGAGCGGCGAGCTCCTGCTGCTCATCGACGTTGATCTTGCCGACTTTCACTTCACTGTGCGCAGCGGCGACTTCATCGATGAGTGGGGAGAGCATGCGGCAGGGGCCGCACCATGGTGCCCAGAAATCGATGAGTACTGTGCCTTTGGCATCGAGGACTTCGGCTTGGAAATTTTCATTGGTGATGGTGATTGCTTCCATGAGATACCTCCTAGGTAAGTAACAGGATTCTGTATGGTTCGTTTCGTTACCTGCATTATAGCAGTGGAGGAAAATTGTTTTCAGTGACCGGCTCACACAGAGGTGTGCAGACAATAAAAATATGCTGATTTTTTGCTGATACGCATGCATAAGGACGGCGGCTGTGCTATAATGGGACTTGTTTTTGAAACTGAACACGGATTTTAGGAGGAAGTAGTACAGTGGATCTAAGTATCATAGAATTATTGAAAACAATCATCCTCGGTATTGTCGAGGGCTTGACCGAATGGCTGCCCGTATCGAGCACAGGCCATATGATTCTCGTGGACGAGTTCATCAAGCTGGATGTCAGCAAGGCATTCATGGATATGTTCCTGGTGGTTATCCAGCTCGGTGCTATCCTGGCGGTCGTGGTGCTGAACTTTGAGAAACTCAATCCCTGGTCGTCGTGGAAGTCGCGCCAGGAGAAGCGCGAGACGATGCAGCTCTGGGCCAAGGTCATCGTAGCATGCCTGCCGGCAGCTGTCATTGGCCTGGCGTTCAACAAATACATGGAAGAGCATTTCATGACGGCACCGGTCGTTGCAGCAACGCTTATTTTCTATGGTATCATGTTCATCCTGGTCGAGAATTATAACAAGCGCCGCCGCCCGCGCGTCAATGAGCTTCGCCGTCTCGACTACAAGACAGCGCTCATCATCGGCATGTTCCAGGTATTGTCGCTGGTTCCGGGAACGAGCCGTTCGGGAGCGACGATCCTTGGTGGTATCCTGTTCGGCACGAGCCGCTATGTAGCTGCTGAGTTCACTTTCTTCCTGGCTATCCCGGTCATGTTCGGTGCGAGCCTGCTCAAGATGGTCAAGTTCGGCTTCCATTATACAGGGGCGGAGATCGTCATCCTGCTGGTCGGCATGGTGACGGCTTTCATCGTTTCCATCCTGTCCATCAAGTTCTTGCTCAGCTACATCAAGACGAATGACTTCAAGGCCTTCGGCTGGTACCGTATCGTTCTCGGTATCATCGTCATCGCTTATCTGCTCTTGGTTGGCGATCCGACGGCTGACAACTGATGCATACAGCAGCTTTCCTTTGGGAGGGCTGTTTTTTTATGGCTTGCCGTTGCTGAATAACTTTACTATAATGGGAGTTACAGTTTTGATGGGAGTGAAAACCAGAATGAAGATAATTGCAGGCCTGGGAAATCCGGGCAGTGAATATGCCAAGACGAAGCATAATGTCGGTTTTATGCTTGTCGATGCACTGGCCGAAAAGCTGGGTGTGACGGAGTGGAAGGATAGATTCGACGCGAAGATCGGCGAGGCCCGGATCGGTACCGAGAAAATCCTGCTGGTGAAGCCGCAGACTTATATGAATGAGAGCGGACAGGCTATTGGCCCGTTGATGAATTTCTACAAGTCAGCGCTGGAAGACCTCATCGTCGTCCATGACGATATGGACATCCCCGCTGGCACGATCCGCATCCGCAAGAAGGGCAGCGCAGGCGGCCATAACGGCATCAAGTCGATTCTCGCGCATGTGGGGGATGAGCATTTTGCCCGCGTGCGCATCGGCATTGGCCGTCCGCTGCCAGGCTGGACGGTGGTCAATCATGTGCTGGCACCGTTTACGGCTGAGGACGAGCCGAAGATCCGTGAGGCCATCGCCTATCTGCTGCCCGCGGTGGAATGCATCGTGCGCGATGATGTCGATATGGCGATGAACCAGTATAACCCGAAGAAGCAGAAGAAAAAGAAGGCGGCACCAGCCGGCGGGGAAAAGGAAGGAGAGGCAGTCAATGCATGAGAGGATTACGGCAGTCTATGCCGATGAAGAGGGAAATATCCTCGATGCGCCAGGCATGCAGGGCATGGGGCGCACGGGGCGTGAGAATATCCTGCTGAAGCCTGAGGATCTGATTCCGCTGCCGGAGAGTGCAGATCTCATGCTGCTGCCGGATCGCCTGGCTGTGGGCTGCACGGCAGATGGCGAGGTCATGCCGATAAGCGGCCTGGCTGTTGCGGCAATCCTGCCTGCCGGCTATACGCGCCTTTACATGCCCGCCTATGAGCGGGCCGAAGAGGCTGAGCGCCTGCCGCTCTATGGCTATACGGCCGTGGTGGTCTACAAGGATGAGCTCTATTGTGCGGCGGTCTATACCGATGAGAACGACAAGTGGGATCCGGTCCACTACAATACGAAGGAACTCAAGAATCTCGTCAAGCGCACGAAAAAAGATCTGCCGGGCAACCGCATTGTCGAGCAGGTCGGCGGCTGCTCCCTCAACTGGCATTGCTGCACGGCACAGAATCTCTTCTATCGCCGCTGGGAGTGCGGCATCCCGACCTCACCAGTCTGCAATGCCAACTGCTTTGGCTGCATTTCGCTGCAGCCGGCAGAGTGCTGTCCTTCGCCGCAGGAGCGCATCAAGTTCCGGCCGACGCCTGAGGAGATCGCCGAGGTGGGCATTTACCATCTGAGCGTGGCCCCCGATGGCATCATCAGTTTTGGCCAGGGGTGCGAGGGCGAACCGTCGTTGGCGGCTGACAATATCGCAGCCGGCATCAAGCTGATCCGTGCCAAGACGAGCAAGGGGCAGATCAACATGAACTCGAATGTCGGCTGGACTGAGGGCGTAAAGAAGATCGTCGATGCCGGGCTCGATTCGTTGCGCGTCTCGATCATCAGTGCGCGTGAGGAAGGTTATGATGCTTATTACCGGGCCAGCTATCATCTGGAGAACGTCAAGGACTCCATCCGCTATGCCCTGGAAAAAGGTGTCTATGTATCCTTGAATCTCTTGTACTTCCCGGGCTTCAATGACCGTGAGGAAGAGCTTGCCGCTTGGCAGGAATTCTTCCGGGAGCTGCCCGTGCAGATGATCCAGGTGCGCAATCTCAATATCGATCCCGATGCGTTCCTCGATATCATGCCGGAGCCGCAGGGCAAGGCCGTGGGCACGCGCAGATTCATCGAGACGCTGCATGCGGAGTTCCCGCAGCTGGTCATCGGCAGTTTCAGCCACTACGTGGAGGATTGACGCTATGATTGCAATCATCAATGGCCGGTTCATCCTGCCCGATGCCAAGGGGGACTTTGCCATCGTGACGGACAAGGCGATCCTTTGCGAGGGGGAGCGCATCGCAGCCATCGTTGATGCGCAGGAAGCGGCAGCTCTGCCCGCAGAAAGCATTATCGATGCTGGGGGCGGCTATGTAGCGCCGGGCTTCCTCAATGTCCATGTGCATGGCTGCGATGGGATGGATACGATGGATGACGATGCGCAGGCCTTGCCGCGCATGGCAAGATTGCAGGCCAAGACCGGTGTCACGGGCTTCCTGCCGACGACGATGACCTGTGCATGGACGGAAGTGGAAACGGCATTTGCCCATATCCGCCAATGCATGCAGAAGCAGCCAGAGGGAGCGCGCGTGCTTGGTGCGCATATGGAGGGCCCCTTCATCAGTCCGGCCAAGAAAGGGGCGCAGGCCGAAGAGAATATCCGCCAGGCGGATTTCTCGCTGGTCGAGCCGTGGCAGGATGTTGTGCGCATTATCACACTGGCACCTGAGGAGCTGCCGGATCCTGCTTTTGTTGCATCCTGTGAGCAGGCAGGCATCACAGTCTCCATCGGCCACACGGCGGCTGACTACGATACTGTGATGGATGCCATCGAAAAACATGGCGTCCACCATATCACGCACCTCTACAATGCGATGACGCCGTTTCATCATCGCAACCCCGGTGTGGTCGGTGCGGCACTGGATTCGGCGTCCAACTGTGAAATCATCGCCGACAATGTCCATGCGCATCCAGCCGCCCAGCGGCTGCTGTACCGGGCCAAGGGCGGCAGGCATATCATCCTGATCACCGATTCGCTGCGGGCCTGCGGCATTGGCGACGGGCCATCAGAGCTTGGCGGGCAGGCGGTATTTGTCAAAGGTGAGCTGGCGACGCTGGCCGATGGGACAATCGCGGGCAGTGTGGCGACGATGAACCGGTGCGTGGCCCACTTCTGGGAGAATACAGGAGCGCCGCTGCCGCTGGTCATCGAAATGGTGACGAAGACCCCCGCACAGGAATTGGGCCTTTATGAGGAGCTCGGCTCGCTGGCGGTTGGCAAGCGGGCCGACATCGTGATCTTTGATGATGCGGTCGGTATCCAGCGGACAATCATTGGCGGCAAGTCGTTGGACTGAATCTGACGGCCGTCACATAAGAGATACAGAACTGTTGAGCAATCGGCAGTTCTTTTTTTATGCAAAAAGTGCGCAATCTGACAAGTGATTGATTTTTATCACAAAATTTTCAGACGCGTGACTGCAGCAACGTCAGACAATGATAATAACCGCTATAATTATAGTAATAACTGCGGCCATTTGCGCTGCAACAAGAATGACAGGGGATTATGGGGAAGGATGACTATGGAGAGACGCACGTTTATCAAAATGGCGGCGGGTGCGGGACTGCTCGGCTTGGTCTTTGGCGTCAGCAAGGGCAGAGCGTCGCCCAGGCTCAGGCCGCCGGGGGCGGAGGATGAGGAGACGTTCCTGGCCAAATGTGCCCGTTGCGGCAAATGCGCCGAGGTATGCCCGTTGGGCTGCATTCAGATCGCACACGCGGAGGATGGCATTTTGTCGCTGGGGACACCGTATATGACGCCGCTGGAACATCCCTGCGACCTTTGCATGAAATGCACCGAAGTCTGCAGTACAGGTGCATTGAAGACAATTCCGAAGGAAGAGGTGCGCATGGGCATTGCGGTCATCGACAAGGATCTCTGCATTGCGCGCCGCGATGATGACTGCCAGACCTGCTATCGCACTTGCCCGCAATATGGCAAGGCAATCAAGCTCGAGAAGCTCAAGTACCCGGTCATCGATCCGGACTACTGCACCGGGTGCGGCATGTGTGAACATGTCTGTCTGGGCAATCCGAAGGCAGTCCATGTCAAGGTGCGGGAACAGGAGGCGAAGCTATGAAGTATAAGCGTAAGTATATTCGCCGCCTGATCCAGCTGGCAGCTATCGGCTGGCTGCTGCCGCCGGTATATTTCCTGGGGACGGTTTGGATCGGGACGTATATATCGGCCGATTTCTTTGGGGTCGGTTTGACCGATCCGCTTTCGGTATTGGAGATCACCCTGGCGGGCAGGGCCTTTTGGCCGGCCCTGTGGCTGTCGGCATTGCCGCTGGTTGTGCTGGCGCTGCTCCTGGGGCGCGTATTCTGCAGCTATATCTGTCCGTTGAATTTCCTGCTGGAGCTTTTGCCGCGCAGGCAGGACAGGCAGCTGACGCTGAAGATACTGCCCATCGGTATCTTGATCCTGGTGCTGCTGCTGTCGCTGCTGTTGGCGGTTCCCGTCAATAACACGCTGTCGCCGGTCTTTGCGCTGATGCGTGTGTTGTTGTTCGGCTGGGGCCTTGAGCTGCTGCTGGTGGCAGTGGCAGCAGCCAGCGCATTGCGCTGGGGGCAGAAGATATGGTGCCGGGCTATCTGTCCGCTCGGTGCGGTGTATGGATTGCTGGGAATCAAGCGCCGCTTGTTCCTGCAGGTCGATGCAGCCAAATGCGTCCGCTGCGGCAGATGCCGGGCGGCATGTTCGATGGGGACATACCCAGGGGGCAGCAGCTGGAAGGAAGCATATATATGCACGAACTGTGGCGACTGCTTGGATGTCTGTGACAAGGATGCAATCAAGTTTATATGGAGTGGAAAGGGAAAAGACACTCTAGGGGAGGGAAAGTAAGATGAAATTATCAGAATTGCCAGATAAGAAATTCAAGCTCAAACACATCGCTATCGCAGGCCTGGCCTGCATTGTCCTGCTCGGTGCGTCGACGGTTATGATCGAAGCGACGAATACGACGTCGTTCTGTTCAACGACTTGTCACGAGATGGAGCCGATGGCGAAGAGCTATGACCATTCGATCCATGCCAAGGTCGGTGTCGGCTGTGCTGACTGTCATGAGAAGCCGGGCCTTCAGGGCACCATCGCCTCGAAGTGGCAGGGCACCCAGGAGCTTTTCCTGCATGTGACCGGTCAGGTGCCAGATCCGATCAAGATGACCGATGCGCATAAGAAGGTCAACTGCTATATCTGCCATCAGGATAAGATCATGAACAGCGAAGTGGCGGCAAAACACAAAGACCCGCATACGGCCAAGCACTTTGAGAATGGCATGAACTGCCTGACCTGCCATACGGGTGTGGTCCACGATGATAAGGTCAATATGGATGTGCCGGGGCGTGAGCGCTGCTATACCTGTCATCTGGATAATATGGGCAAGCTGTAAGGAGGCATAATGATGAAATCGATAACGCGTAGAAATTTCCTGAAGGCGATGGCCGTTTCCTGTGCCATGCTTACAGCCGGATGTACCTCGAAAGACCGCGATACACAGAATGGCCCCAAGGGGGCCGAAGATGCCGAGAAATGGGTGAAGGGCGTCTGCCGTTACTGCGGTACCGGCTGCGGTGTGCTGGCTGGTGTCAAGGGCAATAAGATCGTGGCCGTAAAAGGCGATCCGGATTGCGCGGTCAACAAGGGACGTCTTTGTGTCAAAGGCATACTGCTGCCGAAGATCATCAACACGAAAGACCGCGTGCTGCATCCATTGATCAAGAAGAATGGCGAGTTCGTCGAGGCTTCCTGGGATGAAGCCCTTGACCTCATCGTCTCCAAGATCAAGGAGTCGGTTGACCAGTATGGCCCGGATTCCATCGGTTTCTACGGTTCGGGGCAGACGTTTGCCGAGGAGACTTATGTAGCGCAGAAGGTCATCCGTGCGGGCATCGGTACGAACAACATCGATGGCAATCCGCGTACCTGCATGGCGTCGGCTGTCGCAGGTTTCATGACTTCGTTTGGTGAGGATGAACCGTCGGGCACCTATGCCGATATCGAGGAGGCCGATACATTCTTCATCATTGGTGCCAATCCGGCCGAGGCGCATCCAGTGCTGTTCTCGCGCCTGATCGACCGCAAGAATTCCAACCCCGATGTCAAGGTCATCGTGGCAGACCCGCGCAAGACGCGCACGGGCGATATCGCCGATTACTATCTGGAATTCATTCCAGGCCGTGACCTGGCCCTGCTGAACTCGATGGCGCAGGTCATCATCGAGGAGAATCTGATCAATCAGGGCTTCATCGACCGTCATACGGAATTCATGAAGGGGACGGATAAGCTGTCCTTTGATGCGTATAAGGCCTTCCTGCAGGATTACACGCCGGAGAAGGTCGAGGCGGTTTCGGGGATCCCCGCACAGACTATCCGCGAGGTAGCAAGACTGTTTGCTGCTCCGGGGCGCAAGACCATGTCGCTTTGGTGCATGGGTCTCAACCAGCGCACACGTGGCGTCTGGGTCAACAACCTTGTCCACAACCTGCACCTGCTGACGGGCAAGATCTGCTCACCAGGCAATTCGTCCTTCTCGCTGACTGGCCAGCCAAGTGCCTGCGGCTCTGTCCGCGAGACGGGTGGTCTTTCTCATATCCTGCCAGCACACCGCCTGGTGGCAAATGCAAAGCATCGCGAAGAGCTGGCCAAGATTTGGGGCATAGATCCTGCGCGGATGCCGAGCAAGCCTGGTTATCATACGCTGGCAATGTTCAAGGCTGCTGTCGAAGGCAAGCTCAAGTTCCTTTGGGTCATGTGCACGAATCCTGGACAGTCGCTGCCGAATCTTGAATATTACCGTCCGGGCATGGAGAAGACATTCATGGTCGTTTCGGAGGCGTATCATCCAACGCGCACGTCCGAGCTGGCTGACGTTGTCCTGCCTGCTGCCTTGTGGATGGAGAAAGAAGGCGTCTATGGAAATGGTGAGCGCCGCACGCAGCATCTGGCGAAGGCAATCGATCCGCCGGGGGAGGCCAAGCCGGATCTGGAAGTCCTCATCGAGGTGGCAAAGCGCCTCGGCTATGAGGAGCTTGTCCCGTTCAAGACCCCAGAAGATGTCTGGAAAGAATATCAGAGATGCCAGGAAGGTACAGCGATGCAGCTGGCTTCGTATGACCGCCTGCGCAAGGAGCATGGCCTTACCTGGCCAGTGCCGGGGGATGACAAGCCAGAGACGTATATCCGTTACGCACGTCCTTGGGATCCGTACGTCAAGGAGGATGCGCCGGATGGCATCGAATTCTACGGCCGTCCGAACGGGCGCGCAGTCATCTGGGCACGGCCGCAGGTCGACCCGCAGGAGAATCCGGATGCGGAGTACCCGTTCTATCTGACGACGGGACGTATCCTGGAGCATTGGCATACGGGAACTATGACCTTCAATGTGCCGGAGCTCAAGAATGTTGTCGGGGAGATGTATGTCGAGATCCATCCGGAGGATGCAGCTGGTCTGGGGATTGCAGATGGCGATGAAGTGGATGTGATTTCACGCCGTGCGACTTGTACGCTCAAGGCGCATCTCAACGGTCGTGGCCGCCCGCGCAAGGGCCTGGTCTATGTGCCGTTCCACGATCAGGTCAAGGAGCGCATGATCAACCGTGTGCTGCTCGATGCCTTTGATGCGGCATCCAAGCAGCCTGAGTATAAGGTCTGTGCTGTGAGACTGCAGAAGCATCAAGCCTGAAGACGAGGCATCTTGCTTGATGGGAAAAAAATATAGGGGCTGTGAAATAACACATCCCTAGTAACAAAGGCGGTCCGCTGACTCGAAAGAGTCGGCGGACCGCCTTTTATGGTAAAATTTACATACCACATGAAAATTTCAACCACCAAATATTCTAAAC
>NZ_VTOZ01000021.1:0-51936 GCF_008271345.1 Pseudoselenomonas caprae | reverse complement strand
ATATCGCGTTGAGTTTTCTCTGTCAAGAACTTTTTCAAAATTCTTTTTGACTGAATTCGGAACCGACATGTTTCAATCCCTTGCCAATCAAGGCTTTGCGGGTTCACATCGTGTGCCGTATCTCTCAGCGACTTGTATTATGATACACGTCTTTTCCTCATATGTCAACACCTTTTTTCATTTTTTGCATGTTTTTATGAATAAATCCCTGACTGCCAGCATCAGCCAGTACAGCCAGGGATCTATTCTCAGTTCATCAGCAGGACGATGATTACCCCCGGAACTCCGAGTACACCTGCCAGCAAAGCTTTCACAAAGGTGATTTGGATACCAGCCCCAAACAGGTTGACCACCCACAACAAAACAGCACCCACCACACTGTTCGTGATGAGTTTCCACAATAGCTTCATCGGCAAGGCAATGATCTTGCCGATCAGGCAGAGTACAATAAGGCCCACTGCAAAGGCCACGATGATTTCCATTAGATTTCCCTCCGATTTTCCATTGCCTTGGATAAGGTCACCTCATCCGCATACTCAAGATCGCCGCCAATCGGCAGGCCATGCGCGATGCGCGTGACTTTTACTCCCATTGGCTTGAGCAGCTTGGCAATATACATGGCAGTTGCCTCCCCCTCAACATTCGGGTTCGTCGCCATAATGACCTCCTTGACTGTATCATCAGCCAGACGGTTCAACAGTTCTTTGATGCGTATCTGGTCAGGCCCCACACCTTCGAGTGGGGACAGAGCGCCATGAAGCACATGATAGACGCCGTGAAAATCACGCATGCGCTCCATCGCTGCAACATCCTGCGGCTGCTCGACCACGCAGATAAGCGAATGATCGCGCTGGTCGCTGCCACAGATTGCGCAAGGGTTCTGGTCGCTGAGATTGAAGCAGGTATTGCAATAACCGATCTTCTCCTTCGCTTCGACGATAGCACCAGCTAAAGCCTTGGCCTGCTCCACATCCATATCCAGCACATGATAAGCAAGACGCACTGCCGTCTTGTTTCCAATCCCCGGCAGTGCGCGAAAATGCTCTATCAGTTTTGCAAGCGGTGCAATGTATTGCACAATCAGAACATCCCTGGCGGCAAGCCAAGACCACTCGTCAGCTTGCCCATCTCAGAGGCCATCATATCGTCTACTTTCTTGATGGACTCATTGAATGCTGCCGAGATCAGATCCTGCAGCATCTCAACATCTTCCGGATCGACAGCTGCCGGATCGATGACCAGCGACTGCACCTGCTTCTCGCCATTCATGACAATCTTGACTGCGCCGCCACCAGCCGTGACCTCAACAGTCTTGCGTTTGAGTTCGTCCTGCATCTTCTTCATTTCGTTCTGCATTTTCTGGACTTTTTTCATCATGCCGGCCATTTGGCCCATGTTGCCCATTCCACCAAACATGTTATTGCTCCTCTCATCACACGCTGTTAACCAAGCATGCTTGTCTTTCTTTTTTCACTTCCTCTAGCCTACCAAAATAACGTGCCAACGTCAACCATAATCCGCAACAGCCCACGCGAACAAAAAATCCCGCCGTCTGCACGACAGCGAGATTTTTTGCAGAAACAGTTTTCCAAAGTTTTGTTATAGGTTTGAAAAAGAGAATCTTACTTCGCCACGACGGGGAAATCGCGCGTAAGCTTTATCTGAGATGCCGTAAGAGCTTCCGGTTTGGCAAACCATGCCAGAGCATAGGCTGCCGTTCCCGTATAGTCGATGGCATACTCATTCGTAGACCAGGACGACAGGACATCCAGATAGGATTTTGCCGTCGGGATATGGCCGCTCTCCAGATACTTCGTCTGATCCGGATCGCCGCCCGATACTGCATTCGGTCCACCAACCAAGAGGCCCGGGATATAGGCACCCGTGCTCTCATGGATGCGGTTGTGCGGATGCTCTGGCGGATTAGATCCGGCCCCAGTGAGGAAGCTCTTATCGAGCGAATTGCGGCCAAACATGTAATGGATCTGGGACAAAGCACCTTCGACATAGGCCTGTTTCGGCTCAAGCTGATATGCCATCAGCAGCATATCGCCCTGCGTCATGGCATTCTTCGTCGAGGCCCAGGTGTATTCTTCTTTCGACAGCGCACAGCCAAAGCCGTCTTTAGCGATCTTGCCAGCAATCATATCCGCATAATCGAGATAAACCTTCTTTACCTCGGTCTGCAGACCTGCATCCGCATTCTTGGACATCGCATAGGCAAACTGCGCCAAGGCCAGCGTGTTATCCCAAGTGAAGAAGCCCGGTGCTTTGGTGAACTCCGCCTTGTTCGCCTTGAGATACTCTTCATATTTCTTGTCGCCCGTCGTACGGAACATTTCAGCGGCCATCCACAAGCGCTCCTGAATGTCATTCGTATCGTTGTACGGACCCGAACCGCTTTCCTGGCCTTCATCCACGCGATAGACCGATTCTTTCGTCTTGGCCAAATAGCCCCATACCTTGTCGGCATCCTTCAGCAGCGACTTGGCATATGCCGGATCGAAATCCTTGTAGACGCGGCCACCAATAGCCAGGCTGGCACCATACATCGCCGTGCTGGCCGAGCAAGTGCTGTATAAGAAGCGCTCCTGCGTATCCGTATCAGGGCTCTTGTCAAAGCCCGGCCACTGGGCACCAGATACCTTATGGAACGTACTGCCATCCTTGCGCATCATCTTTTTCATGAAATCAAATTCGTACTTGACTTCATTGAGCGCATCCGGCAGATTCTTATCGTACTTGATGCCTTTCGGGAACAACAGCTGCCCCTTCGTGAAATGATCAGGATGCGCCTCATAGGCCAGCAGCAGCTCAGCAGCGGCAATGCCAGCTGTCGTCGTGTATTTGCCGTAATCGCCGGCATCATACCAGCCGCCTGTCACATCGACTTTATCGCCCTTCTTATTGAGCTTGTCCGTGAAATACACCTTGGCTTCTTTGTCCTGCGCATGGCCGTTTTTGACTTTGAGGCCCGTGATACCCGCATCATCAATCGGCGTGCCGCTACGCGTCAGCGTATAGGAACGCCAGGTCTGGACAGCTGGGACAGCATAGACATTGTCGCCGATAGCAAAGTCATAGGATTCACGATTGCCCACTTTGAGCTTATATGTACCAGGCGTTTTGAGCCCTGTGAAATCCGCCCGGCGCAGCGTTTCCTCAGACATCGGATCAGCCTTGGCTGCCGACAGTTTCCCCGTATAGACAACCTTCCCCGTCTTGGCATCGACTACGCTGAAATCCGTATCGCCGGAATCCGTTACCATAGCTACTTTTTCATAGCCAGTAAGGTAGCCGACCTGATCGACATGCATACCAGCATCGGCAGCTTCCGTAAGGGATGCCATCCCGCAGGTTCCCAGCATGGCAATCCCCGCCAGTACCAACTGGCAAAGTCTTTTCTTGCTCTGCATGATACTATCACTCCTTATTCTGCAAACGGCGTATACTTGATGGATTTGTATTCAGCCACCAGCGGCATTTTGTCATCTTTGAAGGGCTTGAGCCACTCATCGACGCCTTTGCCACACCATGCGTTCATAAGGATACGGCCCTTCGTGCACGGCAGGTCGCCCCCTTCGACACGGTAGACCTCTTTGCCATCGACATACCAGATGATAGAGTTCTTGTGCCACTCGAATGCATAGGTATGGAAGTCTTCCGATGCATCAAAGCCCAAGTCGATCATCTTCTCATGGCCACCAACACCCTTGCGGAAATAGTTGAGCTGGACCTTCGTGGTGTCCTTGCCAAGTACCTCGAAGTCGATCTCATCCCAGTCGTTGCCGTTGTCATAAGGCCCCGTGCAGGTAAAGAACGAGGAGACAACACCATCATTCTTGATGGCCTTCATCGTCGTTTCAAAACGGCCATAACCATAGAAATTCTTGGTACGATACTCACCACCGGAATACGGAACCTTATCCGCCGCCGGATTCGGCGAGGGGTTGATTACCAGCTGCATCGCACCATCATGGAAAGTAACATTCTCTTTATGCCAGAATACATTGAACATCGCGCCATTCGACCAGCCATCCGAAGGGATGGAGATGTCATTCTGCCCGCCTTTCGTCAAATCAATCGTAAAGGCATCACTGGCTTTCGTTTCCGCTGCCGGTGCAGCAGAAACAATTGCCGGCGAAACCACATCCAGCGAAACAGAGACCGGAGCTGCCAGTGCAGCCAAAACTGCTACTGCCAAAGCTTTCTTGCGAATATCCATCATTCTGTATTCCTCCCGATTCATATAATCAATACGTTAGATCTTCACCATTGCTGGCAATGACTTTCTGATACCAATAGAAGGATTTCTTGGGCGAACGCGCAAGTGTACCCTCGCCTTTGTTGTTTTTGTCGACATAGATGAAGCCGTAGCGTTTCTCCATCTCACCCGTGCTGGCTGAGACGAGGTCAATTGGCCCCCAGGGGCAGTACCCCATCAGCGTGATGCCATCTTTTTCGATGGCATCCTTCATCTGCGCAATATGCTCAGCAAAATACTTGATGCGCTCATCGTCATGCACCACACCATCTTCTGCCGGCTTTTCATGCAAGCCAATGCCGTTTTCCACGATCATCATCGGCAACTCGTAGCGTTCTGCCAGAACATTGAGCATATACCGGAGACCGACCGGATCGATCTGCCAGCCCCAATCCGATGCCTTGACATACGGATTCGGGACTTCCTTGCCCATATGGATCTTGCCATTCGGGTCATACTCGCTGACGAAACTCATGTAGTAAGACAGCGCAAAATAATCTACCTTGCCTGCCTCAAGCAGCGCAAGATCGCCGTCTTCCATCACGATATGATAACCACGGTTCTCCCACTCTTTGAGCATATACTGCGGATAATGGCCGCGGCACTGGACATCTCCATAGTAGAAAGTGCGATCCATCTCCTTGAGCGCTGCCATCTGGTCCAGCGGCTTGGACGTCGCCGGATAAACTGGCGACATCGCGAGCATGCAGCCAATCTGGAAATCCGAATTGATTTTATGCCCCTCGATGACGGCCTTAGCCGAAGCGACAAACTCGTGATGCGCTACCTGGTAGAGAACCTCATAGCGATCCTCTCCCTCTTGATAGAGCACGCCAGAATTCGTAAACGGCGCAAAAGCATCATCAACGTTGCGTTGATTGTTGATTTCATTAAATGTCATCCAGTATTTTACTTTATCCTTATAACGCTCAAAACAGGTCACAGCAAAGCGGACAAACATGTCAACAAGCTTGCGGTTGCGCCAGCCGCCATACTCTTTAACCAGATGATACGGCATCTCAAAATGTGACAGCGTGATAACCGGCTCCATACCATACTTATGCATCTCATCAAAGAGATCATCGTAGAACTTCAGGCCTTCTTCATTCGGCTCGAGCTCATCACCATTCGGAAAGATGCGTGTCCAGGCAATACTTGTGCGGAAGCATTTGAACCCCAGCTTGGCCAGCAAAGCGATATCCTCCTTATAATGGGAATAGAATTCAATCGCCTCATGATTCGGGTAAATCTTGCCCGGCAGGACACCGTCGGTTATTTCACGTGGCTTTCCCGGGCCACCGACCGTCATGACATCAGCAACGCTTATCCCCTTGCCGCCTTCTTGCCAGCCACCTTCAAGCTGATGGGCAGCTACTGCGCCGCCCCAGAGGAAACCTTTTGGGAAACTCATAATCAGGCCTCCTTCTCAGCATCAAAGCGCTTGTACACTTCGATGAATTCCAATGCAATCGTCTTAAAGCCTTCAGCACTCATCAGCTGATCTTCGGCATGGAGAATCAGCAGATTGATGTTGCCCCCCTCACCCGAAGCCTCTTTCTGCAGGAGCCCCGCATGAGCATCATGACCTTCAACAAACGCTTCATCGCCATCTTTAATAAGTTTTTCTGCCGATTCGTAGTTGCCTTTTTTAGCCTCCTGAATGGCCTCAATATAGCAGCTGCGGGCCGTGCCGACAGCCGAAATAATCTGAAATGCGATAAGTTCCAAACCTTCCATTATAAAACCTCAATCCTTCATAAGTTTACGCGCGAAATCCAGAGTACCCTTGCCATCCATACGGCCATACATGCGCATGTCGATAGCATCAACCGGAATCCCCGGAAGCTGCTCGGCAATCTTGTTCTTCTGGAAACGAATCTGCGGCCCCAGAAGAACACAGTCCGCATCAGCTGCCTTCGTTGCCGCCTCCGATGCCGAGAAGGCATCGATGGAGCAATCGTAGTTATCCGCAGCAGCGGCCTCTTTCATCTTCTTGACGAGCATGCTCGTAGACATTCCCGATGCACAAAGCAAAACAATCTTTTTCATGATAAACTCTCCCCTTTGACCTTGAAAAACTATATAATCGATAGCTTCCGATTAGAAATGGTAGTCAAGCTGCGTGCGGATAAGATTGCGCTTGAACGACTTCTTCTCCCACCATTCGCCATCGGCTTTTTGCGACATGCCGCAGTCAGCAATCTGGTAGAACGTTTCCCATTCCACATTCTTCCACGGCACATATTTGAAGCCAACTGTCCAGCCCTTGGAGTCCTTGAGCAGCGATCCCCAAGCATCATCAGCCCAGATATTGCCATGCGCCTGGATGTCATGGTAGCGCAGATAAGCACCGAACGAACCGACGACCGATGGATTCGTCCACTTATAATCCAGCCGGGCCAGATACGCGCGATTATTATCCTGTTCACCTGGGTCTGCCTGATAATTCGTCTGCACATAATCCGCAGTAAGCCGCAAATTCTTAGCAACATTCGTCGCCGCACTCAAGACAAATCCTTGATTGCCAAACGGCGTCTTTTGTTTGCCCGCTTCATAGAATTTATTGAGCTCGCCTGTACGCCCAACATTCAGCTTTGCATAGGCGAGATTGATGTCGAAATTATGTCCGATCGGGCCACGGATTGTCGGTCCCCACATCGAAAAGTCCGCATTATCATACTCAGCCATCGCATAGTAGAAAGCACCAGCTCGCAATCCTTGTTTCGTAATCGGATAGCTTACATCGATACCACTCGTGGTGCAGCCAAGCAACGAGAACTGCATGCCAAGCGGACTCCACTTACGGCCCGCATTGATTTCCAAACCGTTCTTGAGATTACCCGTAAGCCAAATACGCTGGATCTGTCCATGCTCTCTCTTCAATTTACCTTCCGTGCCATTACCAGTCTGATGCGCGAACCGCTGATTTGTCTCGCTCTGGAAATGGCCAGTCCACTCATCATTGATTTTAAGATCCCCCAACAGATTCAGATAATAGCGGGAATTATCTTTCTCATCCGCCCAGGCATCCCCTTGATTGCGGGCATTATCCTTATCCCACGAGGCACGTACAAAGCCATGGATCTTTACACGATCTTGCTCTTTTTTAACATCATTGACTTTATTTTCCGTTTCCGCTTTTTCCGCCTTGAGCTTGCTATTCTCCGCTTTGAGCGCCTCCAACTGCGCGGCAAGCTGCTGCTGTTGTGCCTCGATAGCTGCAATCCGCGCACTGATATCGCTTTGCTCCGCTGGTGCTGCACATACCGTTCCCGTAAGCCCCATAGTCAATCCCAGCAGGATAGCTCCCGTTTTTTTACGATTCATCATCTAACTCCCCTTTATCTCAATGTGTAGTGACTGCATCCGTATCTTCGACGTTCTCCTCAGACTGCTCACCGCGTTCCTCTTTAAGGAAGGCATTGTCCTGCGCCTTGAGGAACGGGAAGTAGACAGCCGTAGCGATAGCAAGGTTCACAATCTGTACGACAGCGCCCTGCCAGCCACCGAGCAAGAAGCCAGCGATTACCGGCGGCGTCGTCCAGGGAACCTGTACAGCACTGAACGGAGCCATGAAGCCCAGCGAGATCGAGAAGTACGTGACAAACATAGCCAGCAGCGGTACCAGGATGAACGGTACAAGCAGATACGGGTTGAAGACGATCGGCAGGCCGAAGATGATCGGCTCATTGATATTGAAGAGTCCCGGAACAAAGGCCATCTTCATCAAGGATTTGAGCTGCTGCGAACGCGCCGTGATCGCACCGGCAATCAGCAAGCCCAGCGTAAGGCCGCAGCCGCCACTCTTGACAAATACATCATTGATCTGGCAGGTAAAGATCTTAGCCTGCGGATTGTTGATAAGGCTCATACCCGCATCGATGATATGCTGGTTGTCCAGCGAGTTGGCAATCAAGAGCGGGCTGACTACTCCACCGACAACGTTCGGGCCATGGATACCAGCCCAGAACAGGATACTCTGCAGACCGACGATGATCGAACCACCAGCCAGCGAATCCGAAAGCCCCTGCAACGGCGTCTGAATGACTTTAAAAATAAGCTCTGGCAGCGTCGTAGCGCCGATATAATGGCAAAGGCCATAGCATACGGATGCTGCTGTAAAGAAAATCATGCCTGGTACGAGAGCCGTAAAGGCTTTGGCAACGCCCGAGGGGACAGAATCCGGCATCTTGATGCCGATATGATTCTTCTCACAGTAGCAGAACACATACGAAACAAAGAAAGCAATGATGATTGCCGTGATGACACCGTTACTGCCAGCCCAAGCCTTCGGAATGATATCACCAACAGTTTCTCCCCCCTTAGTAAGGATGGACGGCGGCAGAAGGATCAGGAAAGTGGACAAGGCCAGGATTGATGCCATGATGGCATCGCAACCTTCGTTCTCTACATATTTATATGTAATCGACAAAACTACGATAAGTGCCAGCACGCTGAACGTACCACCAGCAACTGCATTGAGTGGTGCCGTCCAATCATTGCCGAACAGCGAAGCCATGAACTCAGCATAACCGGGAATCGGCAGATTTGCGAGCAGCAGGAACACCGAACCACAAATCGTAAATGGCGTCGTCATGATGAAACCATCACGCAGAGCTGCTACAGCACGAATCTGAGCGAACTCTCCCATGAATTCGATAAACTTATCGAATAGTTCTTGTTTACTCATGTTCTTTTTCCTCTTTTCCAATAGTCGATAACCTTGAGGCTGCGCGCCCAGCCTCTTCCCCTTAAGGTAAGTCTAATATAACACGTCGTACTTTTTGCGCACAATAACGCCAAACCAATAAGAAACACTGATTCAACGAAGTGCACAGAAAGATTCTTTGTGCTGTATCACTGTTACATATATTGCAGGTATTTGAAATATTCTGTTATTTACGCATAAAAAAAAGCTTCCCCGCAGGGAAGCCAGAAAATCTTCATCAGTAGTAAAAATGCTTGTTGAGCCACTGCTCCTTTTGCTGGGCATTTTTGTAATCCACCCGTGTCATCAGTACCGCAAACAGGATATCGGTCACATATTTTGCCGTCATCAAGAAGACACGTGGCCCCAACTCCTCCATGGATTTTACCGTAGCCACAGGAAAAACCACCTCAGCCATAGAAGCTAACGACGAATTTGGTGCTGCGGTCAGCAGGATGATGGAATTGCCCCGGAGTTTAAGCAAATGCGCAATATCGAGCAACATGCGGTTCTCACCCGTACGGCTGATGAAAAACGCCACATGATCCTTAGGCGCACCAGTCGCCTGCAAATACTGCATGGTCATGGCCGGATGAACCGTCGAACATTTATTAGCCATGATAAAGCTGGAGGCCGCCATATTCGCAATGTCGAGATTATTATCTGTCGCATAAAAATCGATATGGTTTGTCTTATTGAGCAGCGTCAATGCCCGCACAAAATCCGCCGGGTCAAGCATCGTCCGCGTATCCTTGATGGCATCAAGCTCAATACTCGTAACCTTATCGAGCAGTGAATGTACAGAATCCCGATCCGTCATGACAAGGTCATCACCATGCGGCCGCTCAATATAACGCATCATCTCCGCCAGGAATTTGACCCGGAATTCCGTGTAACCGCCAAAGCCCAGCTTTTGGCTGAAGCGGACAATCGCCGCCGAACTCGTAAAGGTTTCTTTGGCCAGCTGGCGTGTCGACATCCCCGGCAGCATGCGGAAATGCGTCAGCAAATAATCTGCAATCATCGCCTCAGATTCCGAAAATCCTGTCTTCTCTTGTAGTTGCTTCACTAACCCTGTCATTTGTCATCCTCGATTTCTACTACATGATCCCCAAAATAGTTGAAAGCCGTCTCCAGCGGCGCCCGCTCCTCCGGCGGAATGTCATTGAGGTCCACCGGAATGGTTGGCGGCTCCTCTGGCAGCGGAATGGATTCCGCCCGCGGTTTTGGTTTAGGACGCGGTGGCGGAGCCATCGGCATGTCTTCGCCACTGCACGACAGATGCAGTTCGCGCCCCGTGATTTCCTGCAGCAGCGCTTCAAGCTGCTGCCGATAATTGCGCATCGTCAGCGACGCCATCAGACTGCCCTTGAATTGGATGAAAAACTGTTTCTCAGTCATACCGGCAAAACTTCCCTGCTGTACACAAGCCAGGATCGGCATCTTATTGGTCTCCCGCAATCTGCGCAACAGGGTATCCCAGACCTCTGCATCAGCCGCCGTGACCTCCAGCGGCGCAGGCGGCGGTGCAGTCTGCGCCTGGACCGGAGGTGCAGGGCGCACAGCAGCTTTGGCAGCTGCTACCGGAGCTGCCGGTCTTGCTGCCAGAGCTGCCGTTACCTGGGCCAGCTTGGCCTCCAGCTGGGCGATGCGCGGATCTGCGGCTGCCGCAGGCGCAGCCGCCGGATTGACGGCAGCTGCCTCCGGACGGCACAAAGCCAACAGGGCAACCTCGACTGTGATGCGCGGCTGCGGCGACCATTTCATTTCGTTCATTGCCTCATGCAAGCGCTTGATCATCTGCATGATCTGCTCTGACGTAAATAGCTGCGCCTGCTCCTTGAGCACTTCATCCTGCTCAGCATATAGATCCATATTCGCTACCGTACCTGCGGCCTGATAGATCATCAAGCTGCGCAGGTGCAGCGAAAGCTCCGCCACGATCTGCTTGAGATCCTTGCCATCCCGCAAGAGCTCCGCGATGATTTCGAGCACTTCCTGCGCCTTATGTGCGGCCAAGGCCCTTGTGATGCGGTAGATCCAATCATGACCGACAAGACCTAGGATCTGCCGCACGCGCTCAGCCGTGATCTTCCCCTCAGCCAGCGCCGAACATTGATCGAGGATCGAGAGGGCATCACGCAGACCACCATCGGCCTGGACAGCAATCATCGTCAGGGCCTCATCCTCAGCATCCAGCTGCATTTCCTCGGCCACATAAGCCAGCCGCTCACGGATCTCCTCCACCGTGATGCGCTTGAAATCGTAGCGCTGGCAGCGCGACTGGATCGTCGCCGGCACCTTGTGCGCCTCCGTAGTCGCCAGGATGAAGACGACATGTGCCGGCGGCTCCTCCAGCGTCTTGAGCAGCGCATTGAAAGCCTCCGACGTCAGCATGTGGACCTCATCGATGATATAGACCTTATAACGGCCATCCACCGGTGCGAATTTCACCGTCTCACGCAGGTCGCGGATCTCATCGATACCACGGTTCGAAGCCGCATCGATCTCAAAGACATCCATCGACGAACCATCATTTATCTTGCGGCACTGCTCACACTCGCCACAGGGATCAGGCGTCGGCCCCTGCTCACAGTTCAACGCTTTCGCCAAGATCTTAGCTGTACTTGTCTTACCTGTACCACGCGGGCCTGAAAACAGATAGGCATGACCGATGCGCCCCGATGTGATGGCATTGGACAAGGTCCGGCTGATATGTTCCTGCCCCACCAGGTCCTTGAAACTGCCCGGACGCCACTTCCGGTACAATGCAATATACGCCATAACCCGTCTCCCCTTTGACTTTCTGTATACAAAAAAAAGGATAGCTTGTTGCTATCCTTATTCTTTTCCACGTCGGACCACAGTCCCCAGGCGACCTTGCGGCACATGAAGCGGCCCTCTTATCGCTGCTTCCTTCCGGACCTGACGAGGTTCGCGGGACTTCATTGCGCAAGACCCAGACACTATGGCCCGACCTGAAAAAGAATAATCCCTATAAAAATAAATAAAAAAATGGCGGAGAGTGAGAGATTCGAACTCTCGATACAGCGTTCACCGTATACACGCTTTCCAGGCGTGCTCCTTCAACCACTCGGACAACTCTCCACAATGCTCTACAAAAGTAAGCTATTTATTTTTCGCTGTTGTGCTTGTCGCTTAACAACAGAATTCATTATAAAGGCTAAAACGATATCTGTCAACACTTTTTTTAATTTTCCTAGAAAAGAAAAGGAGCAGCAACTCTGCCCCTGATTATATCAGAAAAATTCATCTACCGCCAGCACAATCTGGAAAGCTCCCACTGACGTGTAGACCCGCAGGCACAGTTGATGGCTCCCCTGCGGAACGACATCTTTTCCCCACCGCGGCAATTGCAGCTCACCTTCGAGATCCTGTCTTGCCATCGCCACCGAGAACAGCCCCTGCACCACATTGAGGAACTCAGAACAGGCATCGATCGCCATGTCGTCGACCTCTGTCAGCGAATCATCTTCGCTGTAACGGCGCGCAAGCTCCAAAAAAACAGATTCGCTGGCAATCACGCCTCCCACGAAGTCAAAGTCACCATCGATGCGGACAGATGCCGCATACGCAGGTGACGGCTCAGACTCCTGGCAAGGCTCCTGGGCAATCACAGCTTCCGTATGCACAAGCTCACGGAGCTTTTCGATGAATATCTCCACATACGCCGTATAGATCGACAATTCACCTGGTGAGTAGCCATCACCGGCCGCCCGCAGCAAAGCCGTTCGCACTGGCCGCGTATCGACCGTCTCGACCTTCGGCAACAGCCGGACCATAGCCCCTTCATTTTCCTCGCCTTGTTTCAGAAGCACCTGTATCTCTTCGGGCGTATGTTTCTCCTCGTTGAGCAGGCACTGGGCGATATTGTACTTACTTGCCATTCGCAGCGACCTTCTTTCGGACCGTCTCGATGGTCTTCTTGATCTGGTCGCTGGAGTATGGTTTCTGGATGAAATCCATTGCCCCCATCTTGAGGGTAACCATGAGCTTCTGCGGCGTTCCTGCCGACGAAAGCATGACAACCGGCAGATCAGGATTCACTTCCTTGATGACCTGCAATGCCTCGATGCCTCCAACTTCCGGCATCACGATATCCAAAAAGATACAGTCGACAGATTCCTGCAGATTGATCATGACTGCCTCTTTGCCATTCTCCGCTTCCAACACCTCACAGTCCAGTGCCTCCAGTTCCTGGCGCAGTTTCTTGCGCAGCATTTTGGAATCGTCCGTAATCAGCACTCTAAGTTTTCTATCCAAAATTAACGCCCCCTCAGCAATATCTCTTGCTTCTGCAAATCTTTGTTCTTCGTGATATGCATTCAATCAATGCGATGTATTACTTAATTCGGCGGCCTGCCTGCAAACTCCTTCCCTGCAAAAAAAAAGAACCTGACAAAAAGCCCAATGTCATTAAGTTAAGCGACATTGAGTTAAAAGCCTTCCCCTTGAGGGGAAGGCTAAACTTAATGACATTGCCTGCAGAGGTGGGGGACATCTTCTTCCTCGTTATCGGGGCGTATAAGGGGAAACCAACTAGGGAAGAAACTCTCACCCTGTTCTTCTCTGTCAAATGAACAACTGCTACAAAAATGGGCTGTTGCATGAGTGTAATTCCACTTATGCACAGCCCCCCTTTTTCTTGTTTATGTATAAGAAGTTCCTATTCGTTGTAAAATCCACTAAAAATGAGCACAAGATACCAGGCGGTCTAAAAATCGCCTTTTTCCTTGTGCTCTTATTTTGTATTCAGGCTGCGTTATTCACAGGGAACAGGTGCTGGCCTGCTCTGTCTGACTAGATTTTGCAGTGCAGCTTTTGAATATTGTAAGCCATGGCCAGCAGCATGATCTCAACAAGGACATTTGCTGTGCCACGGCTCAGGAACCTTCGGAAATTCATGTCCGCCTTCATCATTGCAAATGCACCCTCTGCCTGTATGCTTCGGTTTATGCGTAGCTGTACTCCTTCTTTTGAGGTTATACGTTCCAAATCTTCCTGACGTTGGCGCAGAAACTGTTTGGATACTTCAAAGTGCTTGGTTCTCTCCAGCGCAAAGGTTAAATGGAGTCTCATAACTTAGTGTCAAAACAATGTATTGATGGTGATTGATGTCAGAAGCCTTTTATGCTAGAATGTACTTAAATTAATTTAAGTTAAAATGATTTAAGTGAGTGGTGGTGAGTACATGCAGTTTATAGGCCGGCAGCATGAGCTGTCGTTGATAAGGAGCCGATTGACCAGTGGCCGTTCTGAGGCTTTGCTGGTTTACGGCAGAAGGCGTGTAGGGAAGAGCGAGCTTATTAAGGAAGCTCTGAAGGGCGTAGATGCCGTTGTTATACATTATGTCTGCCGTAAGACTTCCTTTTCCCAGAACCTGGCAGGATTAACTAAGGCGACTGCTAAAGCCTTCGATGAATCTTTTATTGACTTCAGCTCCATAGATAAGCTTCTGAAGTATGTTTACAGCAAGGCGACCAGTCAGAAGGTGGTACTCTTCATAGATGAGTATCCGTTCTTGCGCGGAGATGATGAGAGCATCGACTCTGAGCTCCAGATAGCCATAGATGAATGGCAGCATCAGTCATGCCTGAAGCTCATCCTCTGCGGTTCCTACATGGAGACGATGCAGAAAGTTATGGAGGGCCAGGCGCCACTTTTTGGAAGATTTACCGAGATAGTGAAGCTTCAGGCATTTGACTACTATGAGGCCGCCTTGTTTTATCCCGAGAGGACTGATGAGGAGAAATTGTTCCTGTACAGCATCTTTGGCGGGATTCCCTTCTATCTCATGCAGCTGGATGACAGGCTTTCTCCGGCAGAAAACGTACAGCGGCTTCTTATTCCAGAGGGTTCCTTCCTTGAGAATGAGATACGGCTCCAGCTTACGGCGGAACTTTCCAAGGAAGAGAACGCCAATTATGTATTGGAGAAGATAGCTGGCGGTGTGGGCAGGTACAGTGAGATTGCACAGAACTTTTCCGGCAGCAGCGGCAGGCTTAGCCATACGCTGGGCAAGCTTGAAGGCATGGGGCTTATAGAAAAGGATTCACCTATCAATGCCTCATCCAATAAGCGCCAGCATCGTTATGTGATTAGTGATAACCTGCTGGATTTCTATTACAGCTTCCTTTTCCGGGAAATGACGGCGAGAAGTGCCATGGCGCCAGAGGCCTTCTACCATACTAAAGTAGAGACAGTGCTTAATGATAGCTATCTCCCCAGAAAGTTCGAGCAGGCAGCTGCGGAATACCTCTTGAGACAAAACCGAGCTAATAAAATAGATCCGCCTTTCTTTGCCATTGGCAGGTATATATATCATGACAAGGCGAAAAGGCAAAATGGAGAATTTTATGTCGTCACCGAAGATGAGCGTGGTCTTATCTCTTATGAGTGCAAGTACAGGAAAGAGCCTTTGAGCATGAAGGTCGTTCACGAAAAGGAATGGCAGGCAAGAGAGTTGGGGCTGAACTTCTACGGCTTCGGCTTCTTCTCTCGCAGTGGTTTTGCTGCAGATGTAGATAGAGACGCCTATCGCTTGGTGACCTTGAGAGACATGTATAGGTGATATTGGGAAGAAAATAGCGAGGTGAAGCCTGTGTTGTATGGATATGCCAGGGTGTCCACCAGAAGTCAGGTTCATGGAAACAGCCTTTAAGATCAAGGGGCTTCTCGATGCGATAGATGCCAAGGGCTTGTCGGTTGAAGAAGTTATCAAGTGGGTAGAAGAATACAAAGCAGAATAAGACACAGACCTCTGGGGAGAAATCCTCGGAGGCCCTTAATTACTGGTAGTCGCGCCAACTCCAAAAAAAAATTATAAAATCATGTAACACTTTTCGATTTCAAGCGTATAAAGAACAGAGAGGAACGAACAAAGGATTTCACAAAGGAGAGATTTATCATGGCAGACAAGAAATTCGCAAACCGCAAGCTGAGCGACCAGGAACTGGAAGGGGTAGCAGGGGCCGCCAATCCCCTATGTTTATGTTTCCTCGCCGACTCCTCGCACTATAAGCTGAGCGACCAGGAACTGAAAGGGGTAGCAGGGGGGGACTTATCTCCAGAGCATGGAAGTGGCCGGATTCTTGGAGAAGGCCGGGCACAAGAATGTGTTTAACGACATCAGCGGAGTGAACTTTGACAGCATGCGGGATGCCCTCAAGGGACTGGGCTTTGAGTCCCATGACAAAGGCGGCCTTTTAAAGGACGGGAGAAATCCTCGGAGGCCCTTATATTACTGGTAGTCGCGCCAACTCCAAAAAAAAATTATAAAATCATGTAACACTTTTCGATTTCAAGCGTATAAAGAACAGAGAGGAACAAACAAAGGATTTTACAAAGGAGAGATTCATCATGGAAAACAAGAAATTCGCAAACAGCAAGCTGAATGACCAGGAACTGGAAGGGGTAGCAGGGGGAAGCGCTGGTACAACCGCAGAAGACAGCCGTTTTCTTAATGTATTGCTGGCTGGTAAGCCCAGCCAGTGTGACCGTTATGGTGCTGCGCGCATCAGGTTCGAAGACCATGACTCTGAAATTGCTGATGCTTGGAAATCCGTTGGCGTTGATGCCACTATTCATAGTGGCAGCCTAATATCATCGGGATGGGCTAACACTTATAAAATCAACGGCAAAGAAGTCAGCCACTATGAGGCTATGCAACATGCAATGAATGTGGTTGGCAAACAACTGTCCCGCGAGGAATGGAATTGGTAAACATTGATGAGAAAATTCAGGCAAGAATGCTAAAGTACGAGCAATATTAAGCTTTTCTTATGGCAAAAAAACTTACACACTTATCTTGACAAACTCCGTCCCCGTCATTCCGGCGGGGGCTTTTTGGTATATATTTGTTATTTCTCTCCTTCTGGAAATAGCCAGATGAATGAATTTGAAGTTATGGCAGATCAATTAAGGGTCTGCCTGTTTTTTTGTCAGCTCATAAATTCAGATCATATATCTGCGCATACAAATGACGCCGGAAACCGTCTGTCACAATGGATAGACGGTTCCCGGCGTTAAGAAGGGAGCGTAATTATCCGGCACAGGAAATCGGAATCTGATGATCAGGGGCTGCCTGTTCCTGGAGTTTAGGCAACTGGACTCTCAGCACGCCATCCTTGAACTCTGCTGTGGCGTTATGTTCATCTATACCTGAAATGTAGAAGGACCGTGACATCTGACCGCAGGAACGCTCACGGCGAATGAAATTGCCCTGGTTGTCCTTCTCGTCATGGGAGTCCTCCCTTTTGGCGGAAATTGTCAGATAGTTGTTTTCATAGCTTAGTGCCACATTATCCTTATTGAAGCCGGGAAGGTCGGCCTTCAGCTCGTAGGCGCTGCCGTTGTCTTTGACATCGACTTTGAATCCCTGAGTATTTAAGCTCTTGAAAGGTTCATCAAAAACATCCAGCAGGTGATCGAACAAGCTGCTCTCGCTCACTGAACTATTTCTCGTTACAAATGGAACCAGACCAAACATAGTAATCAATCTCCTCTCATGGATGGTAAATACTGGCTGTAAGGGGGTGGAACCCTATCGCTGTTCCTTTGCTCCTTACAACCTTTATTATATCCATAAAAGTCAAAAAGTCAATAGGTCAAAAAGAAAAAATCAGTAAAATGTCTCGTCGGGCAGCAGGGAGCTGTGAATGTTGCTGATATTGTCCAGAGCCAGCTCTGTATTGTCAGTGAGGATAAGTTTGTGGAAAATTGTATCAATTCTTTTTATGGTACCACGAGCTGTGAGGTAGGTTCCACCTTCTTATTGGTAACACATGGCAGCCTGGACAGGATGGCCATATCCGTGGAGGCTTTTGCCTTGATGCGGGTATGTGCGTACAAAAAAGGCCACTCCCTCAGGAGCAGCCCCTTCGCCCGGAGACCGCATAGCGCCAACTATGCAGCCACATGGAAGCTTGTTAATCGAACTTGCCTTATCCACATTATATCACAAATTTCGCTTTTATGATATAACTCGGAAGAAGATGTCCCCCACCTCTATAGGCAATGTCATTAAGTTAAGCATCATTGTTTCAACTGCCTTCCCCTTGAGGGGGCGGCGAAGCCGCGGGTGTCCGGTGGACACCCTGGACAGGTGGCAGCCGAAGGCTGACGGATGAGGTGCAAATGAACAAGATAAGGCAGATAAACGAGAGAACTCTCCACCTCATCCGCCCCTAACGGGGCACCTTCCCCTCAAGGGGAAGGCTTAACTAAATGACATTGGACAAAAAGCCAGGTTCTTGCTTTGTTCAGCGATTACCAGATGAAAAGGCCAGCGATGCCTGCCGACAGCAGCGATACCAGGATACCGGACAGCAGCATATAGCCAACATTGCGGGAAATCAGATCGTTCTTATCCTCATCAACAATGCTCTTGAAGCAGCCAATGATCATACCAACCGTCGAGAAGTTAGCAAAGGACGTGATGAAGACTGTCAAAACGCCCTGCATGTGCACGCTGAAGTTCGCCATGATGTCCTTGACATTGAGCATGACGACAAACTCGTTCGTGATGAGCTTCGTGCCCATGTACTGCGCCAGCTGGAATGCCTCGCCAGCATCCAAGCCGAGCAGCCAGGCAAACGGGAACATGATGCAGCCGAGGATATTCTCCAACGTGACTGACGGATGGATGAGGACGAGCAGCTTATCGATGAGTGCTGCCAGAGCAACGAACGCGATGACGTTGGCGCAGATGATGAGTACCAGGCGGCCAGCGCCAAGGATCGAGTTGCCGAGGAAGGAGAAGAACGGCTGACGCTCAGCTCCGTTGTCATCCAGCGTAGCGATGACATCTTCCTTTTCCGAGACCCGTACCGGATGCAGCAGGTTCGAAACAATCAGCGCGTTGATGCAGTTGAGCGGAACAGCCGTCAGAATGAATTCCGCCGGCATCATCTTCGTGTAGACACCAATCAGGGCAGCCGTGACACAGCTCATGGACATCATGGCCAGCGTCAGGTTGCGGTCAGCCTTCATGCGCTTGAGCTGCAGCGTGGAGACAGCCAGTGCCTCCGTATTGCCAAGGAACATCATCTCGATGGCAAAGAACGACTCAAACTTCGGCGTGCGCGTGATGAACGCCAGTGCCTTGCCGATCCAACGGATGACAAACGGCAGGATGCCGATGTACGTCAAGATATCAAAAAGCGGTACAACCAGCAGGATCGGCAGCAGTGCCGAGGTGAAGAAGTTCATCTGCTCGACATGGACCCAATCTGGGAAAGCAAAGGCAATACCATCGTAAGCAACGCTGACAAGCCAGACGAAGCCTGCCGCTGCACCAGATACGATGTCACGGCCGATTGGGAACGTCGTCAGGAACCAGGCGATGAACACATTCAAAAGCAACAGCGCACCAACACAGCGCCACTGAATCTCTTTACGTTTCTTGGATAAAAGAACGCCAATGGCCAGAAAGACCACTACACCAAGAAGATTGATAATGAAATACATCTTTTTCTTTCTCTCCTTTTTGCATCATGAGAAAATAAGGACACGAGTCCTATTTTCGCACACGCATCTGGTATTGTCAAACTTTATCTATGAATTTAGAGATCTTTTTCAGTAAAGGCAAACGGAAGGACTTCCTCCAGGGTAACCACCTTTACATCCCCCTTGAGATTCGCCATGATGATGCGGTTGATGTGGAACTCTCCCATGACTTGACGGCAGGCACCACATGGTGAACACGGCCCCTCGGTATCGGCAATCAAAGCGATGGCCTCAATCTCGCGTTCGCCCTCGGATACCGCCTTGAAGATGGCCGTGCGCTCCGCACAGTTGGTCAGCGGGTAGCTTGAGTTCTCCACATTGCAGCCGCCGTACACATTGCCCTTCTTCGTCAGCACCGCCGCACCGACTTTGAAGTTGGAGTACGGGCTATAAGAAAACTCACGGTACTTGCGCGCGACTTCAATCAATTCTTTGTCATTCACGCTAAAACACTCCCTCAATACAAAATTTATTGACAATTTTGCCGATAAAAAACGCCTCCCCCAGGGGAGGCATTCTTTATCCCTCGCCGCAACAATCAATACTTTTCGACTTTGTCCTTCTCCACGCGGGCATAGACCAGTGGCTCTTTGACCGGCTGGGTATCGCCGATGACTACAGCCTCGCGGTACAGGCGCTCCGCATCCTTCAGCGATGCTTCCTTGGACGTGTAGAGCGTCACCAGGCTGTCGCCCTTCTTGACGGCATCACCAAACTTCTTGTGCAGGACAAGACCTGCCGAGAAGTCAATGTCGCTGTCCTTCGTCTCGCGGCCAGCACCAAGGATGACCGACGTCTCACCGATCTCCTCCGCATTCATCTTGGTGATGAAACCATCGCGCTCAGCCAAGACTTCCTGCTTGTATGGTGCCTGGGCAAACTTCTCATAGTCGCGCAGCACGGAGTCATCGCCGCCCTGTTCACGGACCATCGTGCAGAACGTCTCGAAAGCACTGCCATCGGCAATGGCTTTCTCCGCCATCGCCCGGCATTCCTCGATCGTGCCTTTGCCAACGAGATACAGCATGTTCTCAGCCAGCTGCAGCGATACTTCCGTAAGGTCAGCCGGGCCACGGCCCTTGAGGACATCCATCGACTCGATGACCTCCAGGCTGTTGCCGATGCCAAAGCCCAGCGGCGTATCCATATCGGTAATCAGCGCCACCGTACGGCGGCCAGCGCCCTCGCCGATGGCTACCATCGTCTGCGCGAGCTTGATCGAGTCATCAAGCGTCTTCATGAAAGCACCGCTGCCCGTCTTGACATCCAGCAGGATGCAATCACTGCCAGCCGCCAGTTTCTTGCTCATGATCGAAGAAGCAATGAGCGGGATGCTGTCGACCGTAGCCGTGACATCACGCAGCGCATAGAGTTTCTTATCCGCCGGTGCCAGATTGCCCGACTGGCCAATAAGGCTCATGCCGCATTTGTTGACCGTATCGAAGAATTCCTTGCGATCGAGTACCGTACGGTAGCCAGGGATCGCCTCGAGCTTATCGACCGTGCCGCCCGTATGTCCAAGCCCACGGCCGGACATCTTGGCAACCTTGCCGCCACAAGCAGCTACGATAGGTGCCACAATCAGCGTCGTCTTATCGCCGACACCGCCCGTGGAATGCTTGTCGACCTTCTTGCCAGCAATAGCCGACAAATCGATCATATCGCCTGACTGTGCCATGACTTTCGTGAGTTCCGTGATTTCATGATCGTTCATGCCATTGAACCAGATGGCCATGGTCATTGCTGACATCTGATAGTCAGGAATCTCACCATTGACATAACCCGTGATCATGAACTGGATTTCCTCATCCGTCAGGACCTCGCCATGTTTTTTCTTCGTGATAAGATCATACATTCTCATTGCTGCATATCTCCTTTATATAACAGGGGAGGTGATGCCTCCCCCTTATTTTCAGTCTTTTATCAGCCGCGGCAGCAGGCTCTCGCCCTTCGTCTTGAGTTCGCAGCCAAACATGTCGGCAATCGTTGCGCCAATCATTGCAAACGTCGGATACGTGCCCAGATTCAAACCAGCCTTGATCTGCTTGCCATAGACGAGCAGTGGTACATACTCACGCGTATGATCCGTGCCTGGAGCTCCCGGATCGCAGCCGTGGTCAGCCGTGATCATCAGCACATCGTCGTCGCGCATCTTGGCCATGAACTCGCCGAGCTGGCGGTCAAAGACCGTGGCAGCCTCAGCATAGCCATCGATATTGCGACGGTGGCCGTACTGCATATCAAAGTCGACCAGGTTCACGAAGCACAGGCCCGTGAAATCCTCATCCATGAGCTTCAGCGTCTTTTCCATGCCATCGACATTGTCCTTGTTGATGCCGAGGCTGCGGCTGATGCTGCGGCCAGCAAAGATATCCGAGATCTTGCCGACACCAATCGTCTCCAGCCCCTTGCGCTGCAAGGCGTCCATCATCGTATCACCGGTCGGGTCAAGGGAGAAGTCATGACGGCGCGACGTGCGCGTATAATCCGGGAAACTACCGACATACGGACGGGCAATGACACGGCCGACACCGTGCTCGCCCTGCAGGATCTCGCGAGCCGTCTTGCAGTAGCCATAGAGTTCCTCGATGGGAACATCCGCCTCATTGGCAGCAATCTGGAATACGCTGTCTGCCGACGTGTAGACGATGAGCCCCCCCGTCTTTTCCTGCTCCTGCCCATAGTCATGGATGACCTGCGTACCCGAATAGGGCTTATTGCAGAGTATCTTCTTGCCAAAAGCCTTCTCCAGCTTCGCGATGAGGTCAGCCGGGAAGCCATCCGGATAGGTCGGCATCGGCCGCTCGGACACGATGCCCGCGATCTCCCAATGCCCCGTCGTCGTATCCTTGCCGCGCGAAAGCTCACGCAGGCGGGCAAATGCGCCGATTGGCTCTGCTTCCGGCGTGCCGCAGCCGACACCATCGATGTTGAACAGGCCAAGCTTCTTCATGTTCGGCGTGTCGTACTTCGGCGAAGCGGCGATGGATCTGAGCGTATTGCAGACATCGTCGCCAAACTCCGGCGCATCCGGCTCACGGCCAATACCATAGCTATCCAGAACAATGATGAACGCGCGTTTGAACTTACTCACTTTATACCCTTCCCTTCTAGCGCCACTGTTATTTGCCGATTTCGTCTTTGAGTACCTTGACCGCAGCACTGGCACCAAGACGCGTGCAGCCAGCCTTGAGGAAGCCTTCCATTTCCTCACGCGTATGGATGCCGCCAGCAGCCTTCATCTCAACGCCTTCGCCGATGTGCTTCTTGAAGAGTTCGATGTCTTCAAGCTTCGCACCAGCCGAGCCAAAGCCCGTCGACGTCTTGATGATATCAGCGCCAGCCTTCGTCACGCACTCACAAGCGGCAATCTTCTCCGCTTCCGTCAGGAAGCAGGTCTCTACGATGACCTTGAGCACGCGCTCGCCGCAGAGGCGCTTGAGGGCGCGGATTTCTTCAGTGACGTAATCCGTCTCGCCAGCCTTGAGCATGCCGATGTTGATGACCATGTCAATCTCTACGGCGCCATCAGCCAGAGCCTGTGCCGTCTCGGCAATCTTGGCTGCCGTATTGCAGTTGCCGTTCGGGAAACCAACTACCGTCGCGATCTTGAGCGAATCACCATACTGTGCCTTGATGCGCGGCACAAAGCAAGACGGCACCATGACCGTGGCCGTATGATATTCGACTGCCTCATCGCAGATTTTCTCGATATCTGCCCAGGTCGCCGTCTGTTTGAGATACGTATGATCGACACACGCTAAGATTTCCGTTGCTTTCATGAAAATTCCTCCCTATGGATAGGTAACTATGTTTACAAGGATTGACGAATCGCATCATCATGTTTCCCTTTGTTGCTATTATTGTATCGCTTTCCTTCGTATAATAAAAGGACACATGTCTTTAACCACCACGTATTTCATCGTGTTTTCTAAACATGTGTCCTGTTTTTTTTGTTTTTCCGGCAGCAGCGGTCAGCAGCCAAGCTCCAGCCCCTGCTCCTTGCGCGCGCGATATTCGCGATCGAGGATGCCGAGTATCACGAGATTCTCATAGACGCCATTGGTCAGTATCGTCTCCCGGATCAGCCCCTCGCGCAGCATGCCTTCCGATTCATAGAGATGCAAGGCCCGCGCGTTGTAGTCCTTGCAGTCGAGCCAGGCCCGGTGGAACCCCAAGGTATCGAAAGCCCAGGCCTTCAAAAGCTTCATCGCTTCATGCCCATAGCCCAGCCCCTTCTTGCCGATGATGACATGCGTCCACTCGATTTCCTTGGCCGGTGTCGTCAGCCCATTGATCATCAGATAACCAACTGCCGCCCCCGTCGCCCGTTCTTCGACGATGACATCCATTGCGGCCTTGCCCTCCGCAATGATGCGCGTATGGAACTCCCGGTCAAAGGGTACGATGAACTTGAGGTTTTCCGGTTCGTATTCCAGCTTCATTATATAGTCCAGATCCGTGAGCTCTGCCTTGCGCAGCTGCAAGCGCTCTCCAGATTGCAGAATCTCGGCCATGCTATCACTCCGTTTCCTGAATTCGTGAAAATCACCTTTTCTTTTCACATAGGTATAGTATAATTAGAGAGATTTTTAAGTTCAAGTAATCCTGTCACGAAAACGACGATGAGGAGGTAATTTTTTGCCTAATTTAGCATGGATGGGCTGGATTGACTGGACCCATCTCCTTGAAATGTTGATCATTCCGGGCTGCATCCTGGCAGCATCGCTTACAGCCGGAATCACCATCAACCGTATCATCCACCGGCGGGTCGCCCAGCATCTCGACACCGATGAAGCCAGCTGGCAGTATATCTTCATCAACGCCTTGCAAGGCGTGCCGATCTCGCTCTGCCTCGTTGTCGGTCTCTACTGGATCGTCAACACCATCGACATCATCGAACCGCTTGTACGCATCTTCTCCTATATCCTGTTCACGGTCATCATCCTGTCGATCACCCGCGTCATCGCCCGTGCCGTCAGCGGCATCATCAACATGCAGATTGAGCGCTCCCAGCAGAAACTTCCCAAGACAACCCTGCTCAACGCCATCGTCAACTGCATCATCTACGCGATGGGCGGCCTTGTCATCCTCCAATACTATGGCATATCGATCGCCCCGATCCTCACCGCCCTCGGTGTCGGTGGTATGGCCGTCGCCCTCTCGCTACAGGAAACGCTGGCCAATATCTTCTCAGGCCTGCACCTCATCCTGTCCAAGCAGCTGCGCATCGGCGACTACATCCGCCTCAGCACAGGCGAAGAAGGGCGCGTCACCGACATCACTTGGCGTTTCACTACTATTGTACCGGCTGGCGACGCCAACATGGTCGTTGTACCGAATCAAAAAATCGCGTCTTCGATCATCACCAATTTCAGCATGCCGCGCCGCGACATCGTCATCAAGATCCCCATCGGCGTCGCCTATGGCAGCGATCTTGACCTGGTGGAGCGCGTGACCCTCGAAGTCGCGGAAAAAACACTGCAAGAGGTCGATAAGGATGTGAAGATCAAGCCTGCCGTGCGCTTCCACACCTTCGGCGAGTCCAGCATCGATTTCAACGTGCTCATGCATTCCAGCCGTTTTGACCATCAATTCATCATCCGTCACGAATTCATCAAAGCACTCACCAAACGCTATCGCGAAGAAGGAATCGAGATTCCTTACCCGATCCGCACGGTTATCCACTCGTAATCCACAAAAGGGAAAATAATCTGTGGATAACAATATATAGTGTATCTATTGACTATCACCCCATACATATTGTATAATTTGTTCAGATTCAAGCAATGCCTTGCGTCAAAAGATCAGGCGCTGACGCGCACTTGCAATATAGGAAAAGGACGGGGATCATCATGGTAGTAAATGGTATTGATGTAACGATTGAAGGACTTTCTGATGTTTCCGAGCAGGAAATCATCAACTATATCGACTATGTCGAAAATGAGACAAACGATAAGATCGACACGCTGCGCATTTCGTCTGCTGGCGATGACACAGTAAACATCGATTACGTCCTGCAGCCGCACAAATTCGAGCGCATCCGCCGCATCACAGGCTATCTCGTCGGCACCATCGATCGCTGGAACGATGCCAAGAAGAGTGAAGAGCACGACCGCGTCAAGCACGGCATGCACTGACGATGAAACTGCAGATTGCCGGTATCATCGATGACTCAATGGTCGACGGTGAGGGCATGCGGCTGACCGTCTTTACCCAGGGCTGCCCGCATCACTGTCCCGGCTGCCATAACCCTGCCACCCACGACTTTCGTGGCGGACGTGAGACGACCACCGAGGCCATCCTGGCTGAGGTCGATGCCAATCCGCTCCTCGCAGGCATCACGTTCAGTGGGGGCGAGCCCTTCATGCAACCCGCACCGCTGGCACGGCTGGCCCGTGAGATCCATGCCCGCGGCCTGACCGTCTGGAGCTACACGGGCTTCACGCTGGAAGAGCTGCAGCAACGCTGCAATCCTGCCATCAACGCGCTGCTCGCCGAAGTCGATGTGCTCATTGACGGCCGCTTCCTGGAGGAACAGCGGGACCTCACACTGGCCTTCCGTGGCTCCTCGAACCAGCGCATCATCGATATGCATCACTGGCGCAAAACCGGTAAAATCAAACTTTTATACACAGATACGTAAAAGGAGCAGCGGGAAGTTATCCACAACTTCCCGCTGCTCCTTTTTGTTGTCTGCTCTGTCTTATTTCACGACCAGTACCGGGCACTTGGACTGCTCGACGATGTACTGGCTGACGCTGCCGAGCAGCACGCCTTTGACAACACCGAGCCCGCGGCTGCCCATGACGATCATGTCCATCTCGTTAGTCGTCGCGAAGTCTAGGATGACGACTGCTGGCGAGCCCGTCTCCGAGAAGGCTTCCTTCTCGATGCCCGAGGGAACCATCTCCATTGCCCGGTCAAGGATGACGTTGCCAGCCTTGGTGACCGCCTCCAGGATCGCATCCGAAAGGCAGGCATTGATGGCCAGCTGGTTGATATTCGCCACATACAGGAAGTTCAGCTTGGCTTCGCAGGCCTCAGCCAGCGCAATCGCCTGTGCTACCGCACGATCCGAACCTTCCGACCCATCTACTGGTACAAGGATATTTCTCGACATAGTATTACCCCCTTGATAAAATGCTCGAATTCATCTGGCCACCACCACAGAGACAGTCGCCCGTTCTACGATTTCCTGACTGACGCTGCCCAACAGAAAGCCTTCCACCACACCAAGTCCACGGCAGCCAATCACGATGAGCCCGGCCTGCTTTTCAGCGGCAAAGCCCAGGATCTCCTCAGCCGGGATTCCCGTGCGGCGATGATAGACAGCAGTGACCGACGCGGGAACGTATTTCCTCGCCCGCTCCAGCGCCTCCTGCCCCACGCGTCCGACCGGCCCCGCAATCGATGCAGGCAGCCAGGACTCCTGCTCATCGTCGGTGTCCGCATCGAAATACGAGACATGCAGCACGTCCAGGACAGCTCCTGTCGCCTGTGCCAGACTAGCGGCCAGCGTCACGGCCCGGTCAGCACCGGCAGATGAATCAACAGGAACCAAGATACGGGTAAGATTCTTCATATTTTCTTCCTCCCCCGTAATGCTTATATTGTATATTTCGGCAATTGCCGCAAAATTCCTCTAAATTTTCCCAATCTCCGCGAAAAAATCCCCAGGATTTATTCGTTGACAATAATTGCGAAAAGATGATACACTTTATAGAACACTTAACGGCTATTTTAACTTTATATCTCCTTTATAGTGTAAAGTAAATCTTATTTTCTAGTATATTTGTGTATACATTCTTTTAAGGAGGCATCATCCATGTCGAAAACCGCCGCTGCATCACCATCCAACCAGGAAATCGTCGCATCGACCACCATTGCCGGTGTCTATCAAGCCGCCCGGCAGCTCGAGGGCGTGGTCAAGAAAACGCCGCTGATTCCCAGTGACTTTTTCTCGGAACAATCCGGCAACCAGGTTTTCCTGAAACCGGAAAACCTCCAGCATACTGGTGCCTTCAAACTGCGCGGTGCCTATAACAAGATCAGCCAGCTCAGCGAAGAGGAACGTGCCAAGGGCGTGATCACTGCCTCGGCTGGCAATCATGCCCAGGGTGTCGCCTTCGCCGCCCAGAAGCTCGGTGTCAAGGCAGTCATCTGCATGCCGGCCACGACACCGATCCTCAAAGTCGAGGGTACCAAGGCCCTCGGTGCCGAGGTGGTGCTGCATGGCGATGGCTTCGACGATGCCTATGCTTACAGCCTCGAGCTCCAGAAGCAGCATGGCTACGTCTATATCCATCCGTTCAACGATCTGCAGGTACTGCTCGGCCAGGGCACGACGGCCCTCGAAATCATCGATGCCTGCAAGGATATCGATGCCATCCTCGTGCCGATCGGCGGTGGCGGTTTTGCCTCAGGCGTGGCTTTGGCAACGAAACTCGTCAATCCCGGCATCAAGGTCATTGGTGTCGAGCCAGCCAATGCGGCCTGCATGAAAAAGGCCCTGAAGAAGAACAAGATCGTGACACTGTCCAGTGCCGACACCGTAGCCGATGGCTGCGCGGTCAAAACCGCCGGCACCCTGACCTTTGAGTTCTGCCGAAAATACCTCGACGATATCATCACCGTCTCGGAGATGGAAATCATGGGCGCCCTGCTGTCCCTCATCGAAAAGCACAAGCTGATTGCCGAAGGCGCCGGCGTCCTCTCGCTGGCCGCCCTGCCCAAACTGCCCTTCAAGGGCAAGAAAGTCGCGGCCATCGTCAGCGGCGGCAACATCGACATCTCGATGATCTCCGCATTGATTGAAAAGGCACTGATCGCCCGCAGCCGCGTCTTCTGCTTCGCCGTCCTGCTGCCGGACAAACCTGGCCAACTCCTCAACGTGTCGCGCATCCTGTCCGAAGAGAACGCCAACGTCATCGAGCTCAACCATAATCAAGCCAAGGTCACCGACAGCTTCAAGAAGGTCGTGCTTGAAGTCACCGTAGAGACCCACAACGAAGAACACGTCCAGCGCATCATCCACGCACTGGCTCAGAATGGCTACGAAGTCGAGCGCCTTTATTGAATATCCGCCCATTCTTTGGACCCGGTTCCTGCCGGGTTCTTTTGTTGTCGTCGTAATTCTATTCATAGTTTTCTGAAAATAGAACCTTTACGCTATCGCATTGACTTTTTTAGTACCTGCTTATATAATGAAGTATCTTATTTATTTTCATCATTTTTTCACAATGAGCTGTAAAGAAAGGAATGAACTCATTTGGTTCTACTCGCACTGTCCCCAATCCTTTGGCTGGTCGTTGCGCTGAGCATCCTTCATATGCCCGGTCACAAGGCCTGCTCTCTGGCACTCGTCATCTCTGTGGTGGTCGGCATGGCTCTCTACGATATGACTGCTTTGCACGCATTCCAGGCCTTCCTTGAAGGTGTGGCTCTGGCTTGCTGGCCAATCCTTCTGGTCATCATCGCCGCAATCTTCACCTACAACCTTTCCCTGCACACCAAGGGTATGGATGTCATCAAGAAGATGCTTACCTCGGTCAGCAATGACCGTCGTGTGCTCATCCTCCTGATTGGTTGGGGCTTTGGCGGCTTCCTGGAGGGTATGGCCGGCTTCGGTACGGCTATCGCGATTCCGGCCGGCATGCTTGCCGGCATCGGCATCAATCCGATCATGGCGGCTTCGGTCTGCCTGATCGCCAACTCTGTGCCGACTGCCTACGGTTCCATCGGCATCCCGCTTGTCACTCTCGGCAGTGTCACGGGTAGCGATGCCACGACGCTGGCCACCTACACCTGCCTGCAGCTCGCACCGCTCACGCTGCTCTGCCCGCTGCTCATGACGCTGGTAGCCAGCGGTGGTTCCCTCAAAGGACTCAAGGGCATGGTGATCATGTGCGTCGCAGCCGCTGCCGGCTTCCTCGTACCAGAGTTTATCGTTGCTTCCACCATGGGCCCGGAACTCGCTGTTGTCGCTGGTGCTATCGGTGCCATGGCCGCCATCGTTGGCTGCGCCAAGGCTTTCCCGGTAAACGATCCCGAGTTTGCCATGCCTGCTCATGAAGACGAGGAGCCTGTCACGGCTGCTGCCGGTATCAAAGCTTGGCTGCCGTTCATCCTCATCTTTGTCTTCCTGCTGGCAACGTCGAAACTCATCCCGGCAATCCACGATCCGCTGAACCTCATCAAGTCGTCGGTTCTCATCTATACAGGTGAAGGCGGCGCACCGTATACGTTCACCTGGGTTGCTACGCCGGGTGTGCTGATCCTGCTGGCTGCCTTTATCGGCGGCAATGTCCAGGGTGCTGGCTTCGGTGAGATGCTCGGCGTCCTCAAGCGCACGATCGGCAATCTGCGCTTCACGATCCTTACGATCATCACGGTCATCGCTACGGCTAAAGTCATGGGCTATGCCGGCATGACCCACGAGATTGCTGAGACGGCTGTTGCTGCAACGGGTACGGCTTATCCGTGCATCGCTGCTTTCATCGGCTCGATCGGTACCTTCATCACGGGCTCGGCTACGTCGAGCTGCGTCCTGTTTGGCAAGCTGCAGACCGACTCGGCTATGGCCATCGGTGCAAGCCCGGCTGTCCAGTCCTGGATTGCCGCGGCTAACGCTACGGGCGCTTGCGCGGGCAAGATGGTATCGCCGCAGAGCATCGCGATTGCTGTTGCTTCCATCGGCGTTACCGGTGTCGACGGCCAGCTGCTGAAATTCGCAGTCAAATATTATCTGCCCTTTGTCATTGTCATGGGCCTTATCGTTTACTTTGGCCAGGCGTTCGTCGGCTGATTCCATAGAGAAACAAAACCTTCCTCGCAAGCGAGGAAGGTTTTTTCGCATGTCGTGTGGTATACTAAACACATATACCCGAAAAGGAGCAGCAAGCAGAATGATTCAGCTAAACCAACTCACAACCGAGCGGCGCAATCCGCAGACCGCTCATATCGACGAGCTCGATACGCTCGCTATGGTGACACTCATCAATAACGAGGATCAGACAGTACCGCTCGCTGTCAGGGATGTACTGCCGCAGATCGCCGCCGCCATCGACCTGATTGCGGACAGACTCCGCTGCGGCCACCGTCTCATCTACATCGGCGCTGGCACCTCTGGCCGTCTCGGCATCCTCGACGCAGTCGAATGCCCGCCGACCTATGGCACCAGCCCCGATCTCGTGCAAGGACTGATAGCCGGCGGACTGCCAGCTATCTTCAAGGCCCAGGAGGGCGCAGAGGACAATCCTGAACTCGCCCGTCAGGACCTGGAGGACATCGGCCTGCAAAGAGGCGATGTGCTTGTCGGCATTGCGGCCTCAGGCCGTACCCCCTACGTCATCGGCGGTCTCACCTATGCCCGCGAGCTCGGCGCTGCCACCATCGCCCTGTCGTGCAGTGCCGTTTCAACGATTGCAGAGCTTGCCGATATCGCCATCACTCCCGTCACCGGCCCCGAAGCCATCACGGGCAGCACGCGCATGAAGGCCGGCACTGCCCAGAAACTCGTGCTCAATATGCTCTCCACAGGCACGATGATCAAACTCGGCAAAGTTTACGGCAATCTGATGGTCGACGTCAAAACCTCCAACCTCAAGCTCGAGGAACGCGCCCGCCGCATCGTCATGGAAGCCGCAGACTGCACCCGCGAGGACGCCATAGCCGCGCTTGACGCAGCCAATGGCAACGCCAAGCTGGCTATCCTGCTCCAGCTTACCGGCTGCACACCAGCCGAAGGAACTTCCCTGCTTGCCAAAGCACAGGGAAAACTCAGCCTTGCCCTACAACAAAAGGAGGAGAATACACCATGAAATACGAACGCATCGCGCAAGAAATTTATGCGGTAACCGGCCCAGCCGCCAACATCACCTCCATCAGCCATTGTATGACCCGCCTGCGCCTGTATCTTGCGCAACGCCCCGCAGATATGGAAGCCCGTCTGAAAAAGATTGAAGGCATCCTCGGTGTGAACGATACCGGCGATGAGCTGCAGATTATCCTCGGCCCTGGCACAACGGATAGCGTCACCGATTGCTTTTCCCATATCGTGACAAAAGAATCTGCCGCCGCAAAAGCTGTTTCCTCTGCGTCCAGGCCACAGATTGGCGATGGCCAGGCGCTCCATGCGCAGATCCGGGCAAAAAATGCTACACCATTCAAGTTATTCCTTAAACGCCTTGCCAGCATTTTCCTGCCATTGATACCGGCATTCATCGCCTGCGGCCTGACTACGGGACTTTTAGGCACCGCCGCCAAGTTCGATCCCACCATTACGAGCACTGCCTGGTTCCAGCTTGGTGCCGTCGCTGGCAATGTCGTATTCTGGAGCATGAATCTTTTCATCGGCTACAACACCGCCAAGGAATTCGGCGGCTCGCCGATCCTCGGCGGCATCCTAGGCGGACTCATCAGCCATCCGGGACTGGCAGCCATCACGCTGGGAGACACCCAGCTCGTTCCAGGACGCGGCGGTGTCATCTCGGTGCTGCTCGTCGCCGCACTCGGTGCCTGGATCGAAAAGCGATTGCAGCGCCTGATCCCTGATATGTTCAGTCTCTTCCTGGTGCCCCTGCTGACCTTCCTGATTGCCGGGCCGATTGCCATCTGCCTGCTGCAGCCGCTCGGCGGCTTCATCGCCAGCAGTATCGGCAGTGCTGCCACCACGGCCGTCCAGAGCGGCGGTGCTATCACAGGCTTTGTACTCGGCGGTCTTTGGCTGCCCATCGTCATGCTCGGCATCCATCAGGCATTTACCCCGATCCATGTCGAACTGCTATCCCAATATGGCATGACCATCCTGCTGCCGATCCTGGCCATGGCAGGTGCTGGTCAGGTAGGCGCCAGCTTTGCCGTCTTCTGCAAGACGAAGAATCCCCATCTCAAGAAAACCGTCGCCTCAGCGTTGCCGGTCGGCATCATGGGCATCGGTGAGCCGCTGATCTATGGTGTCACCCTGCCGCTGGGCAAGCCATTCCTCGCTGCCTGCATCGGTGGTGCCTTCGGCGGTGCCGTCCAGGCAGCCTTCGTGGTCGGTGCTTCGGCACTCGGCATCTCGGGGCTGCCGCTGGCCGCCACGACCAACCATGTACTCATCTATCTGGCAGGCGTACTCACGGCCTACGTGACCGGCTTCATCGCCGCCTGGCTGCTCGGTTTCGATGACCCTGCCAACGAAGCGTGATTCCCGCTTCCGGCACGACTATAAAATGATAAAGAAGGTAATATTATGGAAAATGGTATTTCCATCTATCCAGGCCTTGACAACACCCCCGAGGAAAATCTGGCGCTGATTGAAAAGGCCGCCGCCTGCGGTTTCCGCCGGCTCTTTACCTCCCTGCATATCCCTGAAACAAATACCGCCGCCCTCAAGCGCGAGCTCTCAGAGCTCCTGAAAGCCGCCCGCCAGCATGATATGGAGGTCATCTCCGACATCTCGCCGGCAACCATGGAACTGCTCGGCATCAAGGAGTTCAGCCCGCAAGCCTTCCGCATGCTCGGCATCACTACGCTGCGCCTCGATTACGGCTTCGGGCTTGAGGAGATTGTCCGGCTGTCACGCAACAAGCAGGGCATCCGCATCCAGCTCAACGCCTCGACAATCACAGGCAAGCTGCTGAGTGCCCTCGTCGAGATGGACGCCAACTTCCATCAGATCGACGCGCTGCATAATTTCTACCCGCGGCGCGGCACGGGCATCAGCGAGGAATTCCTCGTGCGCAAGACGATGATGCTGCACAAGCTCGGCATCCGCACCGGTGCCTTCGTACCCAGCCAGCATCGCCGCCGCGGCCCGCTGCACGATGGCCTGCCGACCATGGAGGAGCATCGCGACGAACCCAGCGAGCTGGCCGCCCGCCATCTCATCGCCCTCGGCATCGACTCAGTGTTTCTGGCTGACAGCCTGCCCGCTGATGAAGAGCTGGCCGCCATCGGCAGCCTGGCTGGCGACCAGGTCACACTGCGTGCAAAGCTCCTGACCCATGATCCCATCCAGCGCGAACTGCTCACGCATACCTTCACGGCCCGTGCCGATGAAGCCCGTGACTGCATCCGGGCCGAGGAAAGCCGTGCGCTGCTGAAGAAGCAGCACGGCATCATCGCACCGGAAAACACGCTTGTGCGGCCTGTCGGTGCCATCACCATCGATAACCAGGGCTACCAGCGCTACATGGGCGAACTGCAGATCATCCGCCATCCCCAGACTGCCGACACGCGGGTCAACGTCCCGGCCATGGTGGAGGAAAGCGAAGTCAACCTGCTCCAGTACATCACGCCAGGCCGAAAATTTTCATTCCGATTCGATACATAAACTGCTATAATAATTATGATTATATGCACGACTTAGGGAGGATTCCATGGAAGAATTGACAGCTAACGATGACCTCTGCGAGATTCATCATACCCATCCAGACAAGTTAGAACACTGCGCCGTCCACAAACTCGACGACGCTACGAGTCAGGAACTCGCAGATATTTTCAAGATCCTTGGCGACAAGACCCGCATCAAGCTGCTCTCCCTGCTGGCCTCCGAAACCGAGCTCTGTGTCTGTGATATTGCCGAATCGTTGCAGATGGGCCAGTCTGCGATCTCACACCAGCTGCGCGTACTGCGCGCAGCCCGGCTGGTGAAGTTCCGCAAGGTCGGCAAGGAAGCCTTCTACTCCCTCGATGACGACCATGTCGTCAAGCTCATGAGCCAGGGCCTCGACCATGTGCGCGAGACCTGACGGCCAATAGCCGCTATCCTCTTGGCAGAAAGGACGGTTCCGATGAAGAAATCCCGGTTGCTCCGCGCCGGCATCCTGACTGGCGTATCGCTTATGTTCCTGACTGGCGCTGCCTTTGCATCGCCCACACTTCATGCCGGCTCACACGGTCATGACGTATTGCTGCTGCAGAAAAAGCTCAAGACCATCGGCTACACCATCAGCTCCGTTGACGGCGTCTATGGCAATGAAACCGAACGCGCTGTTGCCGAATTCCAGCGCGACCAGAAGATCCGCGTGACCGGTATCGTCAACAATGCCACCTGGCGGGCGCTCCAAAAGGCCAAGCAACGCGAATGGGGAGCGAATGTGCCGCCGCCAGCGGCGCCTTCGCTCCCCAACCAAAAGCTTCCTCTTGCTCCGAACAATAAACCGATCCTTGCCCCGGGCAAGGTCAAGGACATCATCAAGACAGCCAAGTCCTATATCGGTGTGCCCTACAAATTCGGCGGCACAACCCCCAAGGCCTTTGACTGCTCCGGCTACCTGCAATACGTCTTTGCCCAGAACGGCATCGCCATACCGCGTACAGCCGATGAGCAGTACAAGCTCGGACGCCGCACCACCAGCAGCCGCCAGCTTGTGCCCGGCGATCTCGTCTTCTTCACGACCTATGAACCCGGAGCCTCGCACTGCGGCATCTACCTGGGTGATGGAGACTTCATCCACGCCAGCTCCAGCAAAGGCGTCCGCATCGACAGCCTGTCCAGTGACTATTGGCAGCCGCGATACTACGGCGGCAAGCATATCGTGAAATAAGGCCGTCAGAGCATCTCTTCGAGGATGTTCCGGCGCGGCACGAATTTGACCTTGGCCTGTCCGATAAGCTCCGTGCCATCGGGGGCCTTGGGAATCGGCTTTGACTCGTCGATCACCGGCCGGAGTTTCGGCATCAGGCGATAGCAGCTCTCCAGATGACCGTTCTCATAAACGGAGATCCGGATGCTGCCATCGGGCAGGATGCGTTTCACAGTCTCGGAAAACTCGCGCTGAACCTTGAGTTGCTTGATCTCTTCGCGCCGTTCTTCCATTGCCTCCAGCGTCTTTTCCAAGCTGCCTTTGCGCTGGGCCAGCAGACTGGAGAACAACTGCTGGAAATCTGCTGCTTTTGCTGTTGTCGTCTGCCTGCTGCCTGTTTCCCCGGCAAGCAGGCCAAAACCATCGATCTTTACCGCCATAAGCTATCCTCCTGTACGGATCTGACATCTCTACAGGTATTATCGGCGAAAATGGGAAAAACTTAAAAATCCCTGCAGACTTCTGATCGTCTGCAGGGATTTTTGCGTCTGTATTTATTTTCTGCTGTCAGCCACAGCCTGGAAGGCAATCTCTGCAGCAGCGATTGTACGGTCAATGTCCGCATCGCTGTGCGCGCCACTCATGAAGAGCGTCTCGAACTGCGACGGCGCCAGATAGATGCCCTGCTCGAGCATCGCCTTGAACCAGACTTTGAACGCCTGCTGATCCGACGCACAGGAATCCTCATAGTCAAAGACATCGTGATCATTGAAGAAGATACCGAACATCGAACCGGCCTGATGTGCCTGGATCGTAACGCCAGCTGCCTTGGCTTTTTCCTGCCACCCCAGCAGGAGCTTCTTCGTCTTGAGCGTGAGCTCACGGCTGTAATCAGCCTTGCCATCCTCCGGCTCCGCCGTAAGAATCTTGAGCGTCTCAAGACCTGCCGTCATCGCCAGCGGGTTGCCCGAGAGCGTACCCGCTTGATAGACAGGGCCAGCCGGCGAGACCTTCTGCATGATGTCCCGGCGGCCGCCATAGGCAGCAACCGGCAGGCCACCGCCGATAATCTTGCCGAGGCAGGTAAGGTCTGGCGTGATGCCATAAGCTGCCTGAGCCCCGCCCAGGGATGCACGGAACCCGCACATGACCTCATCGAAGATCAGCAGAGCGCCATGCTTTTCCGTCAGATTGCGCAGCGTGCGCAGGTAGCCCTGCTTCGGCGGCACGCAGCCCATGTTGCCTGCCACCGGCTCCACGATGACAGCTGCGACCTCATCGCCGATTTCCTCCATAACCTTCGTGATGGCTTCCGCATCGTTATACGGCACCGAAATCGTATCCTGTGCCGTGCCCTTCGTAACCCCTGGCGAGCTCGGCACACCGAACGTTGCCATGCCCGAACCGGCATTGACGAGCAGGCTGTCGCTATGGCCATGATAGCAGCCGATGAATTTGACGATCTTATCTCGGCCCGTATAGCCGCGGGCAAGACGCAGCGCACTCATCGTCGCCTCAGTGCCGGAATTTACCATACGGATGACTTCAATCGACGGATAGACCTGCATGACGAGCTTGGCCAGCTCCGACTCGATGCAGGTCGGCGCACCATAGCTCGTGCCGCGTGTGGCGGCCTCCTGCAGGGCCTTGACGACCTGCGGATGCGCATGGCCGACGACCATCGGCCCCCAGGAACCCACATAATCGATGTATTCGTTGCCATCGATATCATAGATCTTATCGCCCTCAGCCCGGGCGATGAATGGCGGATTGCAGTCCACACTGGCATACGAGCGGACCGGACTATTGACGCCCCCCGGCATGAGGTTCTTGGCCTCAGCAAAGGCAGCAGCAGATTTTTCAAGATTCAACATGGCTTACACCTCTTCTTTGAGCCATTTCGCAGCATCCATGGCATGATACGTGATGATGATATCGGCCCCGGCGCGTTTCATGCTCAGGAGCGTCTCCAGCACGATGCGCTTCTCATCGATCCAGCCATTGGCAGCGGCCGCCTTGACCATCGCATATTCGCCGCTGACATTGTAGACAGCCACCGGATGATGGATATGGTCGCGTACCTGGCGCACGACATCGAGATAAGCCAGCGCTGGCTTCACCATGATGATGTCCGCCCCCTCGGCTACATCGAGATCGACTTCCTTGATGGCTTCATGGGCATTGGCCGGGTCCATCTGATACTGGCGGCGGTCACCAAAGCAGGGAGCGCTGTCCGCAGCATCGCGGAACGGGCCATAATAGCCTGAAGCGTATTTGACCGCATAGCTCATGATGGATACATTGGTATAGCCAGCTTCATCAAGTGCCTCGCGGATGGCTGCCACACGGCCATCCATCATGTCCGACGGCGCAATGATGTCCACGCCGGCCTTTGCCTGCGACACCGCTACTTTCTGCAACAGCTTGAGCGTCTTGTCATTGTCCACGTAGTGGTCTTCCAGATGGCCACAATGACCATGCGACGTATACTGGCACAGGCAGACATCGCCGATGACCATGAGTTCCGGCACAGCCTCCTTGATGGCCTTGATGGCGCGCTGTACGGGGCTCGTCATATCCCAGGCACTCGAGCCGTCTTCGTCCTTGTACTCTGGCAGGCCGAATACCTCGACGGCGGGAATGCCGAGCCGCCAGCATTCCTGGGCAGTCTTCACGGCATTGTCGACCGACAGATGATAGCAGTCCGGCATGCTCGGGATCTCTTCTTTGATGTTTTCGCCAGGAACTACAAACAACGGATAGACAAAGTCCTTGGCCGAAAGGCTCGTCTCACGGACCATAGCGCGCATAGCAGGCGAGATGCGCATGCGGCGCGGGCGAAGTTTCTGAGTATACATAAAGTCCATCTCCTATGAAAATCACATGTTTTCTTTGATTGCTTCCACAAGGCCATCAATCGTGTATTCTTTCGCCACGATGTCTGGCTCGATGCCATTGCTCTTAGCCGTGTCAGCCGTGACCGGGCCGATGGCGGCCGTCTTCACCCCAGCCAGTGCGGCTGCCGCGCCCACAATCTGGATGAGATTCGTCACTGTCGAAGAGCTCGTGAAGGTTACAAGGTCGATCTCGCCGCTTGCGAGCTGGGCCTTGAGTGCCTCCCCGTCCACGGCAGCAGCCACGGTCTGATATGCCGGGACAACATCTACCACCGCACCCTGCTCACGGAGCTTCTCGGGCAGGATCTCCCGAGCCTCCTGGGCCCGCGGCAGCAAGATCTTCGCATGGGGCGGCAGTTTCCCCTGGAGCGCTTCCAAAACACCCTCGGCGCGGAATTCCTGCGGCACGACATCAGCCAGTATGCCATAGGCCTTGAGCTTTTCAGCCGTAGCGCTGCCAATAGCCGCCACCTTCGCATATCCCATTGCCCGCGCGTCCTTGCCAGCTGCAAACAAACGGGCAAAGAAATGCTCCACACCATTGACGCTCGTGAAGATCAGCCATTGATAATCGCTGAGATTGCCGATGGCAGCATCAAGCGCTGCATAATCATCGGCGGGATCTTCGATGCGGATAGCCGGTGTCTCGATAACCTTGGCCCCCAGCTGTTCAAGACGCGCCGTCAGCTTCGAAGCCTGGCTGCGCGCCCGCGTGACAAGCACTGTCTTACCAAACAGCGGATGCGTCTTCGGTTCATCAAACCACTGCAGTTTTTCGCGCAGGTTGACAACATCACCAACAATAAAGATTGCTGGCGGCTTGAGACCAGCTTTCGCTACATCCTCTGCTGCCGTGCCAACCGTCGTCATGAGCACGCGCTGCTCAGGCTTCGTACCCCAGCGGATAACAGCCGCCGGCGTATCAGCCGGACGGCCATTTTCGATGAGTTTAGCCGTGATATGCGGCAGATTCGCTACGCCCATGAGGAAGACGAGCGTGTCGACACCAGTCGCCAGATGCTCCCAGTGCATATTGCTCTTTCCCTTGGTCGGATCTTCATGGCCCGTGACCACGGCAAACGAAGTCGCCACCGCCCGATGCGTGACCGGAATCCCTGCATAAGCCGGTACCGAAATCGCCGACGTGATGCCTGGCACGATTTCAAACGGCAGGCCATTTTCCTGCAGCAGCAATCCTTCCTCACCGCCACGGCCAAAGACAAACGGATCGCCGCCCTTGAGACGCACGACGCATTTTCCCTCCTTGGCCTTATCGACCAGCAGCTGATTGATATCCTCCTGCTTCATCGTATGATTGCTCGATGCCTTGCCGACGTAAATATACTCAGCATCATCGGGCGCCCACTGAAGAATGCGGTCATCGGCCAGGCGATCATAGACGACAACATCTGCCTGCTTGAGACAGTCCACCGCCTTGAGGCTGATCAGACGATAATCTCCGGGGCCAGCTCCCACCAAATAAACCATTCCTGCCATATATCTATCTCTCCCTTGTTCCTTTATTGATTGCGATCAAGCAGCAGCCCGAGTTCATGCATGATCTCAAGGCCGCCCTTTGCCAGCAGCATGTCAGCCAGCTGGCGGCCGAGAGACTCGGCATCAGCAGCCTGCCCTGTGATCTTGTCGCGGTAAAGCTTGCTGCCATCGAGCGAGGCAATGACGGCCTCGACCTGCAGCTGCCCCGCCTCAGCCGGGGTTGCATAAACGCCGACAGGCACCTGGCAGCCGCCCTCGACGCGGCCGAGAAAAGCCCGCTCAGCTGTCGCGCACCGCACAGTCTCGTCATCATTGAGGAAATCGATAAGCGCACGGATCTCGGCATCATCGGCCCGCGTCTCGATGGCCAGCGCCCCCTGTCCTACGGCCGGCAGGACGATGCTCTTCGGCAGCACATCCGTGATGCGCTCGCCGAATCCCAGGCGCTTCAGCCCCGCCACGGCCAGGATGATGGCATCAAAATCCTCATCCGCAAGCTTCTGCAAGCGTGTGTTGACATTGCCGCGCAGATCGCAGATATTGAGATCGGGGCGCACATGCAGCAGCTGTGCCTTGCGGCGCAGGCTCGACGTACCGACCTTCGCACCGAGTGGCAGAGCGTCAAAGCGCTGGTATTCCGGGCTGACTACCGCATCACCGGGATCGAAGCGCTTGGTGATGGCCGAAATCACCAAGCCATCGGGAACCTCTGTCGGCATATCCTTGAGGCTATGCACAGCCAGGTCGATGCCCCCGGTCAGCATGTCTGTTTCCAACTCCTTGGTAAAGAGGCCCTTGCCGCCGATCTTGGCCAACGGCGCATCGAGTATCTTGTCTCCCTTGGTCGTCATGAGCTTCAGCTCAACGGTCAGTGCCGGGTATTTCTCCTCCAGGCGGCTCTTGACGTATTCCGCCTGCCAAAGCGCGAGCTTACTGCTCCGCGTACCGATAATGATGGTGTCTTTCTTCACGGGTAGCTGTCTCTCCTATCGTATCAAGTTTGAATAGCGAACGCATCGCATCGATATAGAACTCCTCCTGCGGCGTTCCCGCCGAAGCATTGAGTTTCATCATCGGCATGCGCAGGATCTTGCGCACAATCATACGGGTCATGTGCTCGATCTGACGCTGCTCCTCCGATGTGAGATCCGGCAGCTTCGAGCTCGCCCGCTTGATCTCCCGCTGCCGGATGCGCTCGCAGCGCTCCGAAAGCAAGGCCATCAGCGGCCGGAACGAAAGGTACTGGAACTTGTCCTCGATGGAAAGGACTTCCTCTTCGATGATGTCCTTGGCCTGCTCAGCTTCCTCACGGCGCTCCTGGATATGCTCGTCGACGACTTCCTCCAGTGCATCAATGTTGTAAAGCGTGACGCCCTTGATGTCTCCGACATCTGGGTCGACATCGCGCGGAACGGCGATATCGATGAGGAACAGATGGCGTCCACGGCGCTTCGTCATGAGCTGGCGCGTCTCCCAGGGCTTGATGACGTAATGCGGCGCTCCCGTCGAAGTCACAATGACATCGACATCCACGGCCTGCTTCATGGCCTCTTCAAACGGGATGGCCTCGCCATCGAACCTTTCAGCCAGCTGCTCGGCACGGTCGAAATGACGATTGGTCACATATATCTTCTTGACCCCATGTGCCACCAGATGCTGTGCCGTGAGCTCAGCCATCTTGCCCGCTCCGAAGATGAGTGCATTCGAGCCTTCAAGACCATCGAGCTCCTTGCGCGCAAGCTCGACAGCCGCATAGCTTATCGAAACCGAATTATACTGGATGCGGGTTTCCGTGCGCACGCGCTTGCCCGTGGCAATCGCGCGATGGAACAGGGTATTCAGCACCGTACTCGTCGTGCCAGCCTCACGTCCCAAAGCATAGGCCTCCTTGACCTGGGAGAGTATCTGACCCTCTCCCAACACCAGTGAATCCAGACTGGATGCTACGCGGAACAGATGGCGGATGCAATCCTCATGTGCATAATGGTAGAGATACTCATCGATGTTTTCCTCGTTGCCCGTAAGGTCGAACAAGAACTGCTTCAGCGTCGGCAGGTCCTGCCGCACATCATCTACCACCGCATACATCTCGCTGCGGTTGCAAGTCGATAACACAACTGCCTCGAGCAGGCCTTCATATTCATTAAGATTCGCCAGGCCATTGCGCACCGCCTGCTTAGGAATCGAAAACCGCTCGCGCACATCTACGGGCGCTGTCTTATGGTTTAATCCCAGCATCAGTAATTCCATGTCTTATCTCATCCTCCGCCTGGCGAAGCTCGCCAGCTCTCACTAAATCTATAATCTGTTGGTTGAGCACCTGCCGCCATAACTGCTGATGGGTATCACTGCCACCAGGCACTTGCTTGATTTCAGCCCGCAGCTTTGCCAGCCAGTCCATGAACGCTGTAAAGCTTTCAGGATATTCCTGCTCCAGCCGCTCACGCAGGAGCCGGGAAAACGCCGGGCTGCCGCCGCCTGTCGACACAGTCAGCAGCAGATCGCCACGCTGCACGCGCGATGGCACTTGAAAATCCGTGATCTCAGGCTGCGCAGCAGCATTGACCAGCGCCCCCAGCGACCGCGCTTCTGCGGCGGCCTGCCGATTGACTGCTGGCACATCTGCCGTGCAGAAAACCAATAAGGGGCACAGCTCCTGCAGGCTGCCAGGACGGTACTCTTCCTGCCGCCAGCAAAGCAGCCGCTGCTCAGCCAGCTGCCTGAGGCCTGCGGTCGCCTCCGGAGCGATGACCGTCACACGCGCACCAGCCGCCAGCAATCCCTGCGCCTTGCGCTCCGCCACACGGCCACCGCCTATGATGGCACAGACCTTGGCGGACAGTTCCAGATTCAATGGATAAAGCATCTGCCGTCCCTGCTTTCCTGAATGAATATCAATTACGAATTTGATTCATTTTTAATACACTTCTATTATTATACTCCATCTCTGCGCAAAAAAAAAGGAGATACCCGACCGGATATCTTCCTTCATTCGCACGTATTTCTTATCAATCCAACGATATGATCTTGTTCTTGAGCACATAAACCAGCGCCTGCGTGCGGTCATTGACCTTGAGCTTGTGGAAAATGCTCGTCAGATGATTCTTAACCGTCTTCTCGCTGAGGCCCAAGGCCTTGCCGATATCCTGATTCGAAAAGCCCTTGGCAATGCACTCAAGCACATCCATCTCGCGAGCCGTCAGACGTTCCCCACGGCTCTCGTCGAGCATTTCGCGCGCCTTTGTCTCCACATCGTCCGACAGCGACAAGCTGCCGAACAAGCGCTCAGCCAGTTTCGGATAGACGAAGGCATTGCCCTCATTGACCACATGGATGGCCTTGACGAGCACCGAGGGCTCGACATCCTTGAGCAGATAGCCCAGCGCACCGTTCTTGAGCAGCTCCAACACATAGTTGTCGCTGTCATGGATTGTCAGTGCAATGATCTTCGTCGGACAATCTGCCTGTTTGAGCTGGCGTGCGACTTCGAGCCCGCTGAGCCCCGGCATGTTAAGATCCAGCAGCAGTACATCCGGCTGGAGCATCAGCGTCCGCGCCAATGTTTCCTGCCCATCCTCTGCTTCGCCGATGACCTCCAAATCATCCTCGAAATTCAATACACGCTTGATGCCTTGTCGCAGAAGCGCATGGTCATCTGCAATCAAAATCTTAATCGCCATAACTGTTCTCCTTTACGTTTCCGGTTGACCTGTATCCCTTATCCCACCAGAATCTCCTAATATATGCGCCGTCAGGAAGATCATGATTTCTGACTCCGTACGGCTATGTTTCAGATTGCGAAAAAATTGTCCTAAGATAGGAATGTCCCCCAGGATTGGGATCTTGCTGAGCGAATGCGATTCCTCGCTGCCAATGAGACCACCAATCACCATCGTCTCGCCATCCCGCAGACGCACATGGGTATCTGCGCTGCGCTTCTGGAAACGATACGCCTTGATGTCATTGACAAACAACGGCGTGCTGACCTCTGTGTGGACTTCCGCCGTGATCTGGCGGTCCTCATTCACCCGTGGCGTGCAGCGCAGGATAATCCCCGCCTGCCGATAGGTCATCGTCGTTGTCGTCGCCGCATCCGTAACCGATTGCGTCGGCACAGGGACTTCGCCGCCGATATTGATGACGGCCTCGTGCCCCTGCAGCGTCGTTATATTCGGACGCGCCAGGATCTTAGCCTTGCCATCTGTGAGCAGTGCATTGAGTTTGGCTGCAAAATAGAATTCAAAGGGCTGCCCCTCAGGGCCATGTCCAAACTGGATGATTCCCGGCACTTGCTCCTTGCCATCCCATTGCCGCCGGACTTCCGTCTCTACGCGCTCATTATCCTTCCCCACATGATACCAGCGCTTATGCGACTCCGGATACTGCGGCAGCTTCGACCACTGCCACTCTATGCCCAATTCCTTGGAGGCATTGCGCGATAGAGCTACGACCTTGGCTTCCAAGGACACCTGCTCAGCGGGTACGTCCAACTCCTGCAGCAAAGCTTCCAGTGCCTGTGCCTCTGTGGCCGTACTATAGAAGACTACATCGCCTGTCGTTTCATTGACCAGCGCCAGTTTCTCCTCCTGTCCCGCAACATCCGCTTTAGACTCTTTTTTCTTACCGTTATCAGTATTTAGATTCAACGCCGAATCCTTTTTTCCTGCCGCTTGCAGTGACAAATTTACAACTTGCGCCAAATCGTGCGGATTGGCGTACTTCGCCCTGTAAACATGCATACTGCGCAGGCTGGCTGCCCGCGCAGCAGTCGTCACCAGATACTCGTTGCCCTCCCGGACAACCAGCAGCCCCTTGGCTGCGGCCACCAGCTGCAGGACGCGTTCCGGCTCATCTGTGAGCGATAGCGTCACAGCTCCCGTCACCGCATCATCGAGCACCAGGTTGAAGTTTCCCATGCGCGCAGCCGACAACAGTACGGCGCGCACATCACCATCAACCACCTGTACCTGCATCGGTTCAGCCTTTGCGCCTGACAGCAGCAGGCTGAAGATCATCCCTTGCACCAGCAAACATTTCTGCCACAGTTTCATCATCGTTTCCTCATCTCAGAGCCGGCAGGGACAAAACCAGACGTTTTTCCCGCCCGCCCTTCTGCATCACAACACTATCCTGGTCAATCGCCACCACACGCCATGCCTGACAGGTCTCGCCAACAGCCACAGCCACAGTTGTTCCCTGTATCCGCAGCAGCGCCAGGCAGCGGCTTTCCGTCTGCATGACACCGCATAACTCGGGTTCCGCCAGCCCCCCTGGCTCAGATGGCGCTGCTGCTGGCGGCGGCGATAGCGACGTTTCAGCGGGCAGCGGCTGCCCAGCAGGTACCACAACCGCCTTTCCCTGCTCAGCCGCAGTCTCATGTGCCAGCGTGAAGGGATTGCGCACTTCACTGCCGGCCTGTGCCAGCGCCAAGCCCTGCACTGGCCTGTGGCCAGTCTCTGGCTCACTTGCCGTCTCAGGAGCCGTCTCCACGGGAATCTCCTCCGGCTCGCCCGCATACAGGATCCCTGCCCCAGCCACCAAGGACGTCACCAGCAATACCATCAGTCTCTGCTTGTCATTCTGTAGGTCCATAAGCGATTCCACCTCTTTTGTCCGCGCATAATGGACTTTCCTTTTTTTATTATAGCCAAGCAGAATCTTGTTGTATAGTGTTTTTGCTTATTTATATCACAACGATAACGAAAAAGAAGAACTTCCTCCATGGAGGAAGTTCTTCCCGAATCCGTTACAGGAATTATTTCTGGTTCTTCGCCTTGCACTCTGCGAGTTTCGGTCCCATGATGCGTTTGTAGGACTCAACACCCGGCTGGTCGAACGCATCGACATCAGCCAGCTCACCCTCATAAGCAACCGACATAGCCAGCATGTAGAGGAGCTCGCCGAGATGATAAGCATCGAGCTTCGGCAGCGTGAAGCAAGCATTGTAGCGCTTGTTGGAAGCCAACGCATCCGCATTGGACTGACGTGCCACCTCAAGCGCCTGTCCCATCGTCACGCCGGAAATGTCCGCGAGCTTCTGAGCCTCAGGGAATACATTCGGAATCTCAAGGTCATTCTCCCAGTTTTCGAGGCGGATGAACTGGACAACCTTATCGAGCTTGCCTTCCTGATGCTGCTGCGTCTGGGAATGCATGTCCGTCGTACCGACAGCAACGAGCGGCGTACGGCCATAGCATACTTCCTTGCCCTCTTTATTGTACTGCTTGCCGAGGGACTCAGCCAGCAGCTGGATGTACCACTCCGAAACGGATTTGAGGTAATCACCATACGGCATCATGACCTCAATGTCACGGCCATGTTTCTCAGCAGCAGCGAACTTCAATGCCGCATTGAGCATAGCCGGGTTCTGCCAGATATCGTCGTTCTGGCAAGCCTTGTCCATATCCTTGGCACCGTCGAGGAATGCCTGGATGTCAAAGCCGATGCAGGCAGCCAGCGTCAGGCCGACCTCGCAGAAGATCGAGAAGCGCCCGCCGACACCGTCTGGTACAGCATACTGCGGCCAGCCTTTTTCGATAGCCAGCTTCTTCAGCAGCGTCTGTTTCTCCATGTTCGGATCCGTTACCGCTACGACCTCGACATCGATGCCCTCAAACTTCTGCAGGGCATCATAGATGACCATGAAGTTCGACATCGTATCGAGCGTGCCGCCGGATTTCGAGATGACGAGCAGCAGTACCTTGAGATTGCGTTTCTCATGGCTCTGCGTGATGGCAGCCGAGCTCTTCAGATAGTGGATGATATCGCCCGTGCGGCGCGGATCGATGTTCTGGCCGCTGAATACGACTTTCGGGAAACCGTTGCGCTCCTCTTTGGACATCGCATTCCAGAACTCGCCGCAATGGACATCAAAGAGAACCTTGTCACCAAGATAAGAGCCGCCGATACCCAGCGAAACCACAACATCCACATTGTCCTTGACATGGTCTGTGAGCTCCTGCAGGTGCTTCATCGAACTCGGGCTGTTCAGATGGCCCTCTTCGATATACGGCAGCTGGCTGAACAGAACTTTCTCCGGCTCACCATCCTTTGACAGATGCGCACGGATGAAGCCCGTCTCACGCATAACCTTCATTGCCTCATGGGCTTTCTTCAGATCTTCCTCGTAGCTCTTGAGATCTGCCTCGGTGACTTTGCCTTCACCATACAGGTTATCGTAGTCAAAAGTAAAGCCGGATTTCAGTTTCAAACTCATGCTCGTCAACACTCCTCTTTGTGCCCCATTTCCGGTGCAAATCGTTGCAACCAAGCAAAATGCAGGCGTTAAAATCACTTATTGTTCCATACGTGATTATTATAACGAACCAGTTTCTCTTAGTCAATATCGAATCAAGACGGTTTCGGTTCTCTTGAAACAATATTCCAAAATCAGGAACACCGGGCCTGCCACATAAAAATGCCATCGCCCAGTTCCCTGGACGGTGGCATCCTTCATCATTTTTCGTTTCAACAGCGTGCTGCCTTGAGCCGCTCTGCAATATCCTGCCAGGAAAATGCCTCCGCAGCCAAAAGCTCCGATAGCTTCTTCCCCTGGGAACGCGCGAGCAGTTCAAGCACCAGCAGCCAGACCAGCATACCGCGCTCGCCGCACTCCCCAGGAATGCAACGGCCAGTTTCATCAAACAAGCAGCAGCGCCCCAGGTCGAGATCCCAAAGGACGCCCATATCCGCCTCCTGCTCGCGTACAGCTGCAGCCGTAGCCGCCCGCATACCATCATCGGCTGAATCTGGCACGCCGTAGGGGAAACTGCGGTCAAACACGTTGTTGACCTTCACGATATCAAACGGCAGCTTCTTTTCCAGTGCATTGATGATCGGTCCAGCCGGGCCATTGACCGTATTGGCCACGACCTTGTAGGGCTTGAGCTTGTCCCCATCGACATACGCGAGCAGTCCGTCCACATATGCCTGCATGACATCGACGTCAACCACCTCAGCCGTTCCATCGTTGTCGGCATCAAAATCGCTGGCGGCAATCTTCTTCTCAAGCTCTCTGAGGTCATATACCTCCTGAACCAAACGAACCTCTTTACTGACTGAATCCATCAAATACACCTCTGTTTAATCCTATTGTCATGCCAGCAGCGGCTTCACAGCCTCTGCCAATTGTTCTTTCACCTGCTTGGCCTCAGCAAGATCCTTGCCCAGCGTCGTGAAGTACGTCTTGATCTTCGGTTCCGTACCGGAGGGACGGACTACGACAGTCGAGCCATCATCGAGCGTATAGGTCAGCACATTGGCCTTCGGCAGGCCAGTTTTCTCCGGCTCCGCATAGTCGATGCACGCTGCCACCTTGCGGCCCGCAAACTCCGTCGGCGGATTCTTGCGCAGCTCCGCCATGATGCCCTTCATCTTGTCCATACCCGAAAGCCCCGGGAAGGAGAAGGAATCTACAGCATTGTAGTACCGGCCATACTGCTGGTAGATCTCCTCCAGACGCTGCTTGATAGACGAGCCGATAGAACGGTAGTAAGCTGCCATCTCGCAGATGAGCATCGACGATACGACCGCATCCTTATCGCGGACATATGGGCCGGCCAGATACCCGTAACTTTCCTCAAAGCCGAAGATGAAGCGGTCTTCTTCGCCCTTGGCCTCAAGGCCGGCAATCTGATCGCCGATCCACTTGAAGCCTGTGAGCACATGGCGCAGATCGACGCCATAATGCTCAGCGACCTTGTCAGCCAGCGGCGTCGAAACAATAGACATTGCCGCTACCGGTTTCTCCGGCATCGTGCCCTTCTCCTTGCGGCCCTGGCAAATATAGTCAAGCAGCAGCACACCCATCTCGTTGCCAGATACGAGCTCATAGGAGCCATCCGCACATTTCATGGCAATGCCGACGCGGTCTGCATCCGGGTCAGTGGCGAGCATCAGATCAGCCTGCTCAGCCTTGGCCAGCTCAAGGCCCTTCGCAAGAGCCTCGAAGATCTCCGGATTCGGATAGCTGCAAGTCGTGAAGTAACCATTCGGATATTCCTGCTCCGGCACGATGGTGATATCCGTGATGCCTATATCCTTGAGCACGCGCGTGACCGGCACCAGTCCCGTACCGTTGAGCGGCGAGTAGACCAGCTTGAGTCCAGCCGTCTTGGCAAGGCCTGGGCGGACCTGACGCGCCTCGATTGCTTCGTAGAAAGCCTGTTTGCAGTCATCGCCGACGAACTGGATCAGGCCCTTCTCGACACCAGCAGCAAAGCTGATGTATTTCGCTCCAGTCAGTACATCGGTCTTCTGGATCGAGTCGTAGACGACTGCCACCGCATCATCCGTCATCTGGCAGCCATCGGGCCCATATGCCTTGTAGCCATTGTACTTGGCCGGATTATGCGATGCCGTCACCATGATGCCGGCATTGCACTTGTAGTAGCGCGTAGCGAAGCTCAGTGCCGGTACTGGCATGAGCTCATCGTAAAGGCGTACCTTGATGCCGTTGGCCGCCAATACGCTGGCTGCCTCGCGCGCAAAGTTCCACCCCTTGAGACGGCTGTCATAGCTGATAGCTACCGTCTGCGTACCGCCCTGCGTCTTGACCCAGTCAGCAACGCCCTGGGTAGCCTGGCGCACAACCCAGATGTTCATGCGGTTCGTGCCAGCTCCCAATACGCCGCGCAAGCCAGCCGTACCGAATTCCAATGCAACCGCAAAGCGATCCTTGATGGCCTCCTCGTCATCGCGGATATCGTCCAATTCCTTATTCAGGTCAAAATCCAGAAGATCTGCTGCGGCCCAACGTTTGTACTCATCTTGATACATAATTAATCCATCCCTTTCATGAATCGGTTGATCTGGCATTATGAATACATTAACCCATCCATTTACTTCGACACCCAGCCGCAAATCCCTGCTAAACAAGGATTAACCGAGATTATATTTTTTCTTGAAGCTCCGACTCGTCCAATAAAACGCGATGGCCAGCGGAACACACGAACCAATCCAGGCCATCGGATTGGCCAGGCAGGCCCCGAGATATCCCAGGGACGCACAGAGAAAGATCGCTGCCGCTGTGCGCATGACCAGCTCCATGATGCCAGCGATCGTCGGCACCACACTCTGCCCTAAGCCCTGCAGCGTATAGCGGAAAATGAACAGCAGCGACAAGATCCAATAGCACGAGCCATTGACCATCAGATACTGCTGCCCATAGTCGATGACCTGCTGCTGCCCCTCGCCCACGAACAGATACATGATATCAGGGCCAAAGATGATGAGCAGCACACCAGCCAGGATGCTGAAGGATACCGACATATAGCAGCACTTGCGCACGCCCTCAGCGATGCGCTCGTATTTCTGCGCGCCATAGTTCTGTGCCGTATAAGCCGCCATGGCCAGGCCAAACGACATCATCGGCATCATGGCCACCGAATCGACCTTCTGCGAAGCAGCGTAGGCAGCCACAGCAGTCGGGCCGAGATTGTTGAGCGCCACCTGCAGGACGATGGCACCAATGGCGATGATTGATGACTGGAAGCCCATCGGCAGTCCGATCTTCAGATGTTCGCGCAGGATATGCCAGGATACATGCCAGTCCTCACGCTGCGTATGCAGCGCGGGGACACGGCGGCGGATGTAGAGATAGCAGACAGCATTGCCGATGAACTGCGCCACCACCGTCGCCAGAGCTGCTCCCGGGATGCCCCATTCGAGCACCAGGATAGCGACCGGCTCTAAGATGATGTTGATGATGAGCGCCAAGGCCAGGATGACCGTCGGCATCCGGCTGTCGCCGAGCGCGCGCAGGATATTCGTCTGCATCTGCAGGAACACGAACATCACGATGCCGCCATAGACGATGCTGATGAACGATACGGCACCGTCCATGATCTCTGCCGGCGTCTGCATCCAGACCAGCAGCTGGCGGCAAAGCGAGACACCGGCCACCGTCAGGACCAGCGAAGCGGCCAATGACAGGATCGTGCAGGCCGCCGCACTCTGGCGCACGCCCTTCGCGTCCTTGGCACCATACCGCTGCCCCGTGTAGATCGTGATGCCTGTCGAAAAACCGATGACAAAGCCCAGCATCAAGAACATCAGGCTGCCCGTACAGCCGACAGCCGCCAGTGCCTCGACGCCCAGGAAGCGGCCGACAATCAGCGTGTCGACAAACGCGTAGAGCTGCTGGAAGATATTGCCAGCAATCAGCGGTAGCGTGAAGAAGAATATGAGTTTAGCCGGATTTCCCTCCGTGAGATTTTTTGTCATTCCAGATACCTCGTCACCGCAGCCCGCAATACCTCCTGCAGCACAATCACATTATCCCGCAATGCACCTGCCTGCGGGCTCAGCTTGTTATAGTGGAACACATGGCGAAGATTCGTCTGGTAATCCGCAGGATATGGTGTCACCGTCATATCCTGCTTGGCGAAGGCCAGCACCGAACGGTTCATATGGAAGGCCGATGTCACCAGGATCGGATGTGTAAGGCCATGCTCCCGCAGGATGGCTGCCGAGAATTTCGCATTCTGCGTCGTATTGATGCTCTTCGTCTCCACCAGGATCTTATCCTCAGGGACGCCGAGCGAAATCAGGATACGGCGCGCGATCTTCGCCTCGGGGCCAGAATCCTCATAAACCTGGCCGCCCGAAAGCAGGATTGGCACATCGAGCTTGCGCTGCAGGCGCACCGCCGTCAGCAGCCGGCTCGAAGGATTTGCACAGAGCGTCCCCATGCCATCCACATCCGGTACATCAGAGAAGGCACCACCGCCCAGCATGACGACAACATCTCCCTGCGGGTCTGCTGGCGGGGTATACGCCCCTTCCAGCCAGCCCATAGCCCGCTCAGACACCAGGCTCGTACAGAGCAGATAAAAGACCAGCGTGATGCCAGCCAGCACCGCCGCCAGCCGCCGCTCCCCTTTCCAGCGCCAGATATAGACAGCCAGCGCCCATAGTGCCAGGATAAAGATTCCCGGCGGCAATATCCAGCTCGCACCAAACTTCAACAAATAGACCATTTCGCACCTCCGGCTCCAACACACAAAAGAAAAAGCGCAAATCCCTGGCCATTGCCGGAATCCCCGCATTTATTTCAGCATCAATAAGTTGTATAATGTCATTGTAGCAAATAAATTTGAAAAAGAAAAGAAGGAGAGTTTCAATCATGGCCTTTATCGAACCAACCCCAATCCAGGCAACCAACAAAGCCGATGGCAACGGCACCATCACCATCGTCAAGCTGCTGACGCCAGCAGAGCTCGATGGCAAATGCGACATGTACGCGAAAGTCATCATCCCGCCACTTTGCTCCATCGGTGTCCACGAGCATCACGGCAACACCGAGACCTATCATATCCTGCAGGGCACAGCCCTCTACAACGACAATGGCAAGGAAGTCACTCTCGGCGCAGGAGCCACGACCTTCTGCCCAGATGGCGAGAAGCACGGCATCGCCAATGCTTCGAAGACCGAAGACCTCGTATTCATGGCACTCATCATCAAAAAATAAGTGGCTGGCCGCTACACGGCAAAAATCCGTTGACGAAAATGCGTCAACGGATTTTTTGT